>CBHTTW010000077.1:0-9933 GCA_966096025.1 uncultured Alphaproteobacteria bacterium
CAGGCGTTTATCTTGTGGTCGCGGTGCTCATCCTGGCGATCCTGGCGCCACGTCTCGGGACGGATATTTTTCCTCGCGTGACTGCCGGCCAACTCCAATTGCGGATCACCGCCCCGGCGGGAACTCAACTTCAGCGCAGCTATGCCTATTCTCAGCAGGCGCTGGACATTATCAGGCAAGAGGCCGGTGCCGACAGTGTAGCCTTGTCGCTCGGGCTGGTCGGCGTCCATGGGTCCGCCTATCCGGTCAATTTTATCTATCAGTGGAATAGCGGCCCACAGCAGGCAGTGCTCCAGGTCCAGTTCAAGAATGGCAGCGGCATTGACATCGACGGTCTTCAAGAACGCCTGCGCCGGCGCTTCATCAAGGACATGCCCGGCGTGCTGTTTTCCTTCGAGCCTGCCGACATTATCAGCCGGGTTATGAGCTTCGGCGCCGCCACGCCCGTTGAGGTCGCGGTCAGCGGACCCAGTCTGGCGAACGACCGCAAGTTCGCCCAGAAAGTGCACGACAAGCTGGCTGGCTTGCCGCAATTGCGCGATGTCCAGTTCGGGCAACCGCTGGATTACCCACAGGTGCGGGTAAATGTGGACCGCGAACGGGCGGGTGTGCTGGGCGTCACGACCAACGATGTGGTGCGGGCTTTGACCCCGGTTACCTCCTCCAGCCGCTTCACCCATCCGATCTATTGGGCCGCGCCCGCGACAGGAGTGGCCTATCAGGTGCAGGTGCAAATTCCCCAGCGCGAGATCACCTCGGTGGAGGACGTGCGCAACACGGCGGTTACCGGGGAAAGAAATGCGTCCGCTTTGCTGCGCAATGTGGCGGAGGTGAAGCAGGATACCGCGCCCGGCGAGTATGACCGCTATAACATGGCCCGGACCATCACTGTCACGGCGAACATCCAGGACTCCGATCTTGGAACGGCGGCGGCGGCGGTACGGAAAGCCATTGCGGAATTGGGACAGCCTCCGGCCAAGGTCGCCGTTGCGGTTCGCGGACAAGTCGCTCCCATGGAGACGCTGCTGTCTGCCCTGCGTATCGGTCTGCTGCTTGCCATTGTGGTGATATTCTTGCTGCTGGTCGCCAACTACCAGTCTTGGGAATTGGCTTTGGTGACCGTCTCCACACTGCCCGCCGTTGTGGCTGGGGTAGCGTTGGTTCTGTGGCTATGGCGGACCACGCTCAATCTGGAATCCTTCATGGGTGCGATCATGGCAATCGGTGTCGCGGTCGCCAATGCGATCCTGCTGGTGACTTTTGCCGAGCGCAGCCGCCTAACGGGTAAATCCTCACTGGAGGCCGCTGTGGAGGGCGCGAATAGCCGCTTGCGCCCCATCCTCATGACCAGCCTGGCGATGATCGTGGGCATGCTGCCGATGGCGCTGGGCATCGGCGAAAGCGGCGGCCAAACCGCTCCGCTGGGACGGGCTGTCATCGGCGGGCTGCTGTTTTCCACCGCTGCCACGCTGCTGGTGTTGCCCGGCATCTTTGCCCTGGTCCGCGCCAAGGCCAGCCGCGCATCGCCTTCGATGGACCCCGATGATCGCCAGCCCTTGGTGAGAGAGGTTTAAACCGCCATGCCGCTACGCCCCCCAGTCCTGTCCTGGCTTGCATTGGCTGCGCTCCTGACGCCGCCCATGGCCGCTGGCGCCCAGCCGCTTGGAACCAGCATCACCCTTCCCGCACAGATAAAGGCTTATCAGGAGGCAACGCTGACAGCCAAAGTGGCCGGCTATCTTCGGGCAATCCCCGTGGACAAGGGCGACCGGGTAAAGGCGGGCCAACTGATCGCCGACCTCGAGGTGCCCGAACTGGTGGCCGACCGTGCCCAATATCAGGCCCAGGCCGAAGTTGCGCGGCTGGATTTCGACCGCATGCAGCAAGCCATCAAGACGGCGCCCGATCTGGTAACGCCGCAAAATCTCGACGCGGCGCGGGGAAAAATGCAGGTGGCGCAGGCGCAACTCGACCGCGTCAACACCTTGCTGCGCTATGCCCGCATCACCGCGCCATTCTCAGGCACCATCACGGCCCGCTATGTCGATCCAGGCGCCTTCATTCCGGTGCCATCCAGCAGCGACCAAAAAACCGCCGCGGTCGTGAGCCTGATGAATTTCAGCAAGGTGCGCGTCCAGGTCCCGGTGCCGGAAGACGAGGCATTGAACATCGTGAAGGGCGTTCCCGCCATTTTGACGGTGCGTGGCATTCCCGGAAAGCAATTCCGCGCGCCCGTGACTCGCGTGAGCTATGCCCTGGAACAGGGCACCAAGACCATGCTGGCGGAGATCGAATTGGACAATCCGGGCGAACTCCTCAGGCCCGGCATGTATGCCACGGTGCAATTGCAGGCGAAGGGAGTTGCCAGTGACCGCGCGCAATGACTCCAATGCTCCACACCGGCTCGCCATATTGACCGCGCTTGTTCTGGCGGGCAGCGGCCCGGCGCTTGCTCAGACCGCAGCGGTGCCACCGACAAAAGCACAAGCCCCGCAATCGGTGGCAGGCGTTCAGCCCATCGATCTTCCCACGACCTTGCGGCTTGCAGGGGCCAACAATATCGACTTGGCCCTGATCCGGGAGGCGCTGGTCCAGGCGGAGGCGCAAAATGACGCCGCGACCTTGAGCTTTGTGCCGAGCCTGTCGGGAGGGCTGGGATATGCCAAGCACAATGGCGCCATCCAGGATGTGAGCGGCAATGTCATCAGCGCTTATAAGCAGCTTCACACCACGGTGGGCGGTTTCAATTCGCAGATCAACCTGGGCGATGCGATCTTCCAGAAGCTTGCAGCCAGCAGATTGCAAAGCGCGGCGGGATACTCCGTGGATGCGGGGCGAAACGTCACGCTGTTCGCGGCGGCAAGTGCTTACCTGGGCCTGGTGAGCGCGCGAGCCAATGTCAGGATCGCAGAGGAAGCCGCAAGAATTTCCGCCGATTATGAAAACCAGATTAATAGAGCCGCCGGCATCGGCCTGGCAAACAAAAGCGATGTCTTGCGGGTCAGCGTGCAGACCCAAAATTATCAGGTGGCATTGCGCCAGGCCCAGGAAAGCGCGGTAACGGCTTCGGCGAAACTGGCCAATATCCTGCATCTCAATCCCGCGACCCAGTTCGCGCCCACCGACGAGGCGGTTCCGCAGATGACGCTTGTGCCGCTGGAGACCACTGCGGACTCCCTGGTGACCGAAGCCTTCGACCGGCGCCCGGAACTGAAGGCAAGCGCCGCCGTGATCGACGCCGCCGGTTGGCAGAAGACGCAGAGCATTTATGGGCCGTTGATTCCCTCGGTAGGCGCCCAGGCGCTTTATGGAGACATTAATGGCGGACGGCGTGGCGTGCCCAGCAGTTCCGGAGGAAGCCAAGACTATGCCCTGATGTTCAACTGGAAGGTTGGGCCTGGTGGCCTCTTCGATTTCAGCCGCATCGACTATGCGCAATCCAAGCTGAACCAGGGCAAGCTCAATGACGCCAAGCTGCACGATGATATTGGCCGCCAGGTGGTACAGACGTTCGAAAGCGTGCGATCCGCCTTTGACCAGACCCGGCTCACCAAAAGGAATGTCGAGCTTGCCGAACAGAGCCTGCAACTGAGCCAAGGCCGCAAGGAATTTGGCATTGCCAATGTGCTTGAGGCCATCCAGGCGCAAAAGGACCTGGTCCAGGCGCGAGCCGCCTATGTCCGCTCCACGACCGCCTATGCCGAGGGCCAATATGCGCTTGCCCAAGCGGTGGGACGTATCGGCGAATAACTTCGCTCAACAATTACATGTCGCACTCGCTTGCGCGACAAACTGCGGTGCAAAAATATAAGTCTCGTGCCTAGCCTTTCCATGGCGAGGATCGTCTGCCGGGATGCCGTAATGTCCGCTTTGGGTCAAAAGCGGACGTCCAGCTGGCTTCGACGCTAATCCGCCGGAACCGCGTCGAAGGCGATGGTGGTGCGGTTCTGGGCGGCGTGGAACGGGATCGTTCCGTGCCACATAAAGGAGGGGAACAGCACCAGCCGTCCTACCTTCGGCTGCACCGCGCGGCGCACGGGATCGCCGAGGCCGATCTCGTAACTGGGCTCGCCGAACTTGATCCAGCCCTGCCGCGCCTCGGTATCCCGCACCACATCCGGCAGGGCGACATAGAAAGCCGAGCTGATCCAGCCCTCGGGATGCAGGTGATTGGCATGAAAGCCCCGGTCTTTCAGCCGCGAGGACCATGATCCGCTGAAGCGGAAATCCCTGGCGCGCCAGCGCAGGAAAGGGTGTTGCCCATCTTGCGGCAGGGCGGCGATATAGCCGCGCACCGCCTCGCCGATCCTGAGCCGCAGCGCGTCGAGCAGCGGGTGGCGGCCGGGCCGCAGCAGATCGCCCATGGTCTGGGTGCCGCCGCGCAGCGACTGATCGATATGTTCGCGTTCGTCGCCATGCTGGCTGTCCAGCCAGCGATCCAGTTCGGCGCAAAAGGCGGCCATGTCGCTGAAACCCGGCGGCGGCTCCAGGTCGAAGGGCTGGATGAAATCGTCATAGCGGCAGAGATCGAATTCGCGCCCATCATCCATCAGCCGCCAGGCGGTGCCCAGCACACCCAGGGCGCCCTGGTTGGCCGGTGCCAGGTTCAGCGCCCGCAAAGCGGCGGCTTCGGCTTTCTGGGGCTCGCGGGCCATCAAATAGACCGCCGCCACGCCGGTCAGCATGTTGAGATCGTCGGGCGCGCGATTAAGGCCCTCTTCATAGCTGGCGATGGCGGCGTCCACTTGCTGCAGTTTCAACTGCGCCATGGCGCGGCCTTGCAGCACCACCGGCTCGCCGGGCGCCAGCTTCAATGCATGCTCATACAGCTCCAGCGCCTCGCCATGCCGTTCGCCGCGCACCAGGAACGCGGCCTTGGCGAGGGCGAAATGGGGCAGGGCGTGAAATTTCGCCGCCGCTTCATCATAGGAGCGCAGGAATTCGCCGTCCCGCTTCAGGCGGTAGAGCAGCTGGTTCAAGGTGTCATGCGCCATCAGGTCGGCGGGATTGTCCCGCACCAGCAGGCGCAAAACCTCCAGCGCTTCCTCGTCGCGGCCAAGGCTTTTGAGGGCGATGGCGCGCGAATGCGCCGCTTCCGGGTGGCCCAGCGCCAGGGCGGACTCGAAATGCGCCAGGGCCTCCCGGTTCTGTTCTTTCGCCAGGCGCGCCACGCCGCGCTGCTGCTCGATGGCGGCGCTAAGCCGGGGATCGGGCGCCGCCGCTTGCGCCAGCAAATCCAGCGCCTCATCGCAGCGGCCGGTGAGATTGCAGATCGTGGCCAGTCCCAATGCCGCGGGCAGCAGCGCGGGCTTGAGCCCCAGGGCGGCGCGAAATGCGGCTTCGGCGCCCGCCATGTCCATCATGTCCTGGCAGGCCAGGCCCAGGCCGTAATGGGCTTCGGCCACGGCGGGATGGCGTTGCAGCAGCGTTTCGAATTGCGCCTTGGCATCGGCGGGGCGGCGCATCTGGCGCAGCAAGAACGCCAGCGAGATGGTGATGGCGGGATCGCCGGGCGCCAGGGTCAGGGCCCAGCGGTAATGCTGTTCCGCCGCGGGCAACTGTCCGCTCGCCGCCGCGGCGGCGGCCTGTTGCAACGCGATGGCGAGTTGGGGATTGGCCGCGGGATGCATGGACAAGCCTAACAAACCCGTTTGCGCTCCGTCCATGTCCGCACGGCGCCCAAACAAAAACGGCGCCCGAAGGCGCCGTTTCCGTTTGTATGACGATGAAGGATTTAGGCCTGCTTGGCTTTGCGGCGGCGCATGGCGGCCACACCGGCAAGGCCGGCGCCGAACAGGGTCAGGGTCAGGGGTTCCGGAACTTCCGACGGCGGCTGGTCAACCTTGCCGGTAAAGGCGAAGGCGTTGCCCCAGATGATGGCGTTGTTGCCGTTGCCGATATAGGGGTTTTCCATGAAATTGGTGTCGCCGAAGAAGAAGGCGCGGCCGGTGACATCCAAGGTCACGATGATCGGATTGCCATCGACGCCCTTCCAGACGGCGGTCGCGCCGGCGGGCAGGGCGGCATTAAACGCACCCGTTGCGGCAGGCTGGTAGCTGGTGGCGGTACCGAAAGGACCGGTAACGATCGGGCTGGTCGGGTCAGCCGCGTTCGGCTGGGCATTGCGGTCGCCGCCCAAGCCGGTCAGACCGAACGAATTGGAAAGCTGTTCCCAGCTCGGACCGAAGCAGCAAGCGCGTTCCGTACCGACCGCAACCAGGCCGCCGCCGGCGGCGATCCAGCTGTTGATGGCCGACACCTGGCCGGCATTGAACCCGTTTTGCGTCAAGCCGACATAGAGGATGTCGATGTTCAAGAGGTTGGCGGCGCTGAAAGAGCCGATCGCAACGTCGGTGATGATCGCGCCTTGACCGGTCAGCTGCGCGCGCGCCAGCGTCATATCGCCCGCGGTGAGCGAGCTCTCAGTGACACCGGTCAGGTTCAGGATCTTTACGCCGTCGAGAATGCCGGCATTGGCGCCGGTCGCGGCCGAGATGAGCGTGCCAATGGCAAGCGCGGCACCCAAAAAAGCAGACTTGAAACGCATAATTTTACCCCAAGTTGATGTTGGGTGGTTAACAAGCAAAAGTCACGCCAAGAAAAAAACACAATAAATACAAGCCATTATTTCATTTTCGGGAACGGATCGCGTGATTAACGTAAAAACTGTTTACACTTTTCGGTGACGGATAGTCGGTAGCCACCAGGCCTCCGCGGGACGCCAAATTCAGTTCGGCATCATGGCTTCGTGGATGATGTGGAAGATGCTGTGCTGCTCGATCGTGCCCCGGAACAGGTGCGCCCCCGGTCCCGATGCGCGCACCGCCACATCCTCGCCGCCATGCGTCTCGCCCGACAGCGGCACCAGCGCCTGCTGGCGATAGTCCAGCGCCGTCGTATCGCCGGCCGCGGGGTCCGCGCGGGGTGTGTCGATGGTGGCGCCAGGGCCGTTGGCGTATCCCAGGGTGGTGTAGGCCTTGCCGTCCTTGGCCTTGGCCACTTTCTTGTCCACCCCGGTGACCACCCCCAGGATCGGGTTGCCGCGTCTGGGATAGCCGCTCATCACCAATGTGTGGCTGTGATCGGAGGTCACCAGCACCAGCGTGTTCTTCAGGTCCACCATCTCCAGGGCGGTTCGCACCGCGCCATCCAGCGCCACGGCGTCTTCCAGCGCCCTGCGGGCGTTGCCGGCGTGATGGGCATGATCGATGCGCCCGCCTTCGACCAGCAGAACATAGCCGGTCTTGCGGCTTCCCAGCATGGCGATGGCGGTGCGGGTCATCTCCGCCAGCGACGGCTCGCCGCCCTTGTCGGCCGCGCGGTCGGATTCATACTGCATATGGTCCGGCTCGAAGAGGCCCAGCACCTTGCCCGCGCGTGCCGGATCGAGCCGGGCAAAGTCGCGCCGGTTCCAGACATAGGCGCCGGCGGGATTGCGCTTGCGCCAGGCAGCGGTCAGGTCGAGCCCATCGGTGCGCCTGCCTTGGGTATCGGGATATTCCGGGTCGGACATTGTGGACGGCAGGAAATTGGCGCGGCCGCCGCCCAAAATGAGGTCGAGCCTGGAGCCGACCGGCTGTTCGATCATCTGGCGCGCGATGTCGAGGCATCCGGCGCTCTTGGCCGCGACGGGCATGTCGCTGTCCGCCTCCCAGTCGCGCTGGGGCGTGTGGGCATAGGCTGCCGCCGGAGTCGCATGGGTGATCCGGGCGGTCGAGATGATGCCGGTGGCGCGGCCCGAACGCTGCGCGAAATCGAAGATCGAAGGGATCGCCCTGGTCTTGGATCCGGCGCAATCATCCTCCATCGCCTCGGGCCCGAGACCGATAAGGCCGTTGCGCAGTTTCACACCCGCCAAAATCGCGCTGGCGGTCGGCGCGGAGTCCGATACCTGGGCGTCATGGGAATAGGTTTTCACCAAGGCGGTATGGGCCAGGCTGTCCATGGCGGTGACAAAGGATTCTCCGTCCCGCCCTTGGCGCTGGCCCTGATAGATGCGGGCGGCGGTCAGGGTGCTGACCCCCATCCCGTCGCCGATGAATATGATGACATTGCGCGCCGGCCCGTCGATCGGCCGGCCGGCCTTCAGCCGCGCCAATTCCGCCTGCGCCTGGCGGCGGTAATCCTCGGTCGTGACCTGCGCCGCGCCGGGCCGCGTTTGCGCCGTCGCGGGCGCCGCAAGGATCAGCGCCGCGAACAACGGGACAAGAGACCGGGCAAGCGACAAAATTTCTCGGGAGACTGGTTCTCGGGAGATTGGCATATCCTGATCCTGAATTGCGCCGGCTGATTGATTATTGGAGCAGTTTGCGAACGCCGTCCATGATCACTTTTTCCGCCGTCAAGGTGGTGGCGGAGATGGTTATCTCATAACCGCCTTCGCCATAGGCGTCCCTGTTGCCGATATAGCCAAGCCCTTCGGCATAGGCGGCGACGGCGACGAAATCATTCGGGCGGATCGCCTGGGTTCCGAGCTGATACTGGACAAAGGCCTCGCCCGGAATGCTCACCGCATAGGCCTTGCCCAATCGCAGCACCACAAGCGTGGTGCCGTCCTCAAGCGCTTGCGCCCGGACATATTTGCCCATTGCCGCAAGACGCTCAGCCGCCGGGCGCCTGGTATCGGCGGCGACGGCGCGCGCCTCATCCTTGAAGGCGCCGTATTTGGCGGGAAGCGAGATGTCGGTGGTGCGCCATTCCACATCCGCCGGGGTCAGCGGCGTGCGCGTGGTCGCGGTCCAGGCGCGCTGCATGGTCTCCTGCATCCGTCCGGCAAATTCCTGGCGGGCGCGTTCGGAGCCGTCATTATATTTGCCCAAGGTGACGTTGCCGCCCGCGCCGGTGAAATAGACCTGGAACACGCCGGTTTCCTTCTGGCGCCGCTCGCGCGCCAGGCCCACAAACTCCGGCGTGGGAATGCCCTTGCCGAACGCAACCTGGGGATGGGAGGCATAATAAGTGAGCGCGGCCAGCGGACGGTCGCCGTTCCAGAAGCTGATTGTGCGCACGGCCGGATCGATCAGTCCTTCGGGGGCGGCCCTGGCAACCTCCGGGTTGAGGATGCTCAGCTTGTGGCCGTCGGCATCGGCATCCACCTTGATCGCCGCCGCGACTTCCGCCGGATATTCGTTGGTATAGGTCGATTGGCGGTGCATCGCCACGCGCCCATTGGCGCCCATGATGCGCCGGTTGGCGCCCAGCCGTTCCGCATCCGCCTTGCCCACCCCGACATGGGTGACCGGCTGGGCCAGGGGCAGGGCCTTGGCCAGCGCCGCCGCCGACCGTTGCATCACCCCGCGCACCCATGTGCCTTTGTCCGGCACACCCGCCACGGCAGGTTCCGGCAGGCCAAGCCTTACCCGTTCGTCGAACATGCCAAGATCGCCGCGCGGCGCGTCATGCTGATGCAGATGGTGCACCGAGACGCGGTCGGGCGTGGTGCCCGCCGCCTTTGCCAGCAGCGCATGCCATTCGTCGCGCGCCTTGCCGTCGATCGTGACCCAGTCGACCGCCACCATGATGATCGGTTTGCCCGCGCCGGTGATCACCACGCCTTTGACCAGCAGCGGCTCGCCGAGTTTTTTCACCACCGAATAGCCCATATCGTAGCCGATCGGCGGCGTCGCGTCGGTCTGGAAGGTGGCGATCTTGAGGCCCGTCGGCTTGTCGGCGGCCAGCGCCGGTTGGACGAGGGCCGCCAAGAGCAGCCACAGTCCGGTGATCAGCATTAATGCACGATGCGTCCTATCAATCATGATGCGCTCCTGTTCCAGCCACGGTTCCCGTACAATGCAGAAAATTCCTTCACTTGAGTAGCTATCCGAACTTCTGCTTATGATGAGGCAATCTCTTTCGCCGCGCCCTGCACCGCCTCCAAGGTGGCATCCACCACCGCGTCATTATGCTCGGACGATACGAACCAGGCGCCGCGCT
>CBHTTW010000078.1:0-9840 GCA_966096025.1 uncultured Alphaproteobacteria bacterium
CTTCAAATTCCAGCATACCATTCATAGCCGCGGTCTTCCCAGTAGCCGCCGCGCCCGCCGGCGATGCCTGAAAAACTGTCGGTGATTTCGATGCTTTCGACATATTTGGCCTGTTTGTAGCCGAGCTGGCGCTCGACCCGAAGCCGCAGCGGCGCGCCATGGGCAACATCCAGCGGCTTGCCGTTCATGGCATAGGCCATGATGGTCTGGGGGTGGAATGCATCGCGCAGGTCGATGCTCTCATAATACTGGCCCGGGCTCTGCTCTCCGCCCTTGGCGGGTTCGCCGGTGAGATTGTCGGCGCAGCGCAGCACGGCATAACGCGCACTGATTTTCAGCGATGCCGCCTTGAGCAGCAGGCCCAGCGGCACGCCGGTCCACATGCCGATCGCCGACCAGCCTTCGACGCAATCATGGCGGGTGATCTGGGTGCGGCGCGGCAATCGCCTGAGCTCCGCCAGGGACAGCGACAAGGGCTTGTCCACCAGCCCGAAAATCTTCAGCCGCCAATTGGCGAAGTTCTGCGCCGCATGGCCGTTATATTCGTCCGTACCCGGATCGTAGGTGCCGTTGGGCTTGAAAAAGGGAGATATGTCGGAGGCGCTATATTCCCGCGCCAGCCTGTCGCCCATCAGGCTGCGCTGCGCCGTCATGCTCCAGTCTTCGACCGCGCCCGCGACCTTTTGAAAATCCGAACCCAGGGTCAGAGTGTCGGCCCTGGCGATCAGATAGCCCGCCGCTCCCAATCCGCCCAGGATGGCGACGCGGCGGGTGATGTCCTTCACCGTCGCCATTATTCAGGGTCCTTGGAAAGGGGAATCCGGTACCAGCCATTCAGCATGGAACGGATTTCGTTGATCGGTCCGGCCAATATCACTTCCACCAGATGCACGATCACGAACAGGACGATGAGGGCGGCGGAAATGAAATGCAGGCTGCGGGCCGATTGACGCCCCCCGAACAGATCCAGCAGCCAGGGACAAATCGCATTGAACCCCGGCGACATGGTGAGGCCGGTCAGCACCATCAGGATGATCAGGAAGATCACGCCCAGATAGGCGCATTTCTGCAGCACATTATAGCGGCGCGCGGCGTCGCCGGTGGGATGCTTGAGCTTGATATGATCGAGAATGGAACGGGGAATGGCCTTGATATCGGCGCGGCTGGGCCAGATGTCTTTTTGCAAGTGCCGCGACCAGAGGCTGTAGATCAGATAGGCCAGGCCGTTGAACACCAAAATCCAGGCGAACAGGAAATGCCAATGACGGGCGTCGGCCAGGTCCTGGAAGCTGGGAATGGTCAGCCATGACGGCCAGCCGCGCGGCTGGAATTGGCCATCGGCCATGGACCAGCCCAGCACGCCGGTGGTGTCGAATTGCCAGGCGCCGATCTGGGTAAAGCCCATCGGGCCGGCCGGGGTATCCATCGCTCCCAGCGAAAAAAAGGACTGGTCGGAATCGGTGCCGGTCATGCCCCAATAAAGGCGCGGATGGGCATTGAAGATATTGAGACCGCTACCCAGCAGAAAAAGAATGCAAAGCGCGTTGATCCAATGGGTCAGCCGGACCAGGGCGCGGTGGCGGTAAAAACCTTCCGGTTCGCTCACCCGCCCGAAGGCCTCGCGCCACCAACGGCGGGGCCAGGCCCGGATGCGGCGGCTCTCAATTTCGGGATGGGAATCGATTGCCACGGGACCTCTCTCGGTCACTATATTCGCTCGCGGCGAGAAAGGGTTACCACCGGCATCCCCGGTCTTTTGATCGCGGTCTGAATGCGTTATATAGCTTACAATACAACGGGAGAAAATCATGCGCCGCAGTGCCGTTATTGCTTCGATTTTGTTTGCTTTTTCGGCTGTGACACCAGCCGCTTTTGCCGCTGAAATCCTGATCAAGGACGCCAAGTCCCAGCCGGAAAGCCTGGCCGCCGCGTCCGACGGCACCTTGATCGTCGGCAGCGCTTCGACGCCCTTTGTCTACAAGATCAAGCCCGGCTCCACCACGCCGGAAGTCTTCATCGACGCCAGCGCGGAAGGCCCGGGCACTTTCTTTCTGGGCCAGCTGGTCGAAGGCAACACGGTCTGGAGCTGCGTCCTGACGCCGGTGCCGAACACCACACCCGCCCAACGCAAGACCGCCCTGATCGCCAGCGACCTGGCCACCGGCAAGCGCAAGCTGCGCTGGGACCTGCCGGGCACCAACAGTCTCTGCAATGACATGGCGGTGGGACCCGACAAGGCGCTTTATATTTCCGATACCATCGTCGGCAAGATTTTCCGCCTGGCACAAGGCGCCACCAGCGCCGAACTTTGGCTGGACCATCGCAACCTGTTGGGCATCGATGGGCTCACTTTCCTGAACGGCGTGCTGTACTACAACAGCGTGTTCTTCAACAATCTCTACCGCGTGCCGGTGGACGCCCAAGGCAAGGCCGGTACGCCGGTCCAGATCTGGATGGATGCGCCGGTCAAGGGCATCGACGGCATGCGCATCGCCAACGGCAAGATTGTCCAGGCCGAAAACGGCTCGGGCAAGATCCATGTCCTGACCATCAATGGCGACCGCGCCCATGTCGAGGTCATCAAGGAAGGCCTGAGCGAGCCCACGGGCATGGAGCCGGGCCGTGGCGAGCTGTGGATCGCCAATCGCGGCGCCGGCAATATCGTCTCCATCCCGCTGCCCAAGTAGGAAGCGTTTTTCAATTATGGAGATTTTGTGGCAGCAGTTGGGGCGGCGATCGGGAGGCTGATTTCGCCCCCCAATATGTGGCTTTTGGACGATTTTGTGCCATAAGAGGCACCGATTTTGAAACGTCGCATCGGGGTCGATGCGCAGGGGAGAAGACATGAAGAAGTTGACGATCACGGCTCTGCTTTTGGCGACGGCGGCCGGCATACCCGCCAGCGCCCAGGTCAATCAGGGCAGCCAGAAACCCGAAGCCAGCCTGCCCTTCAATATGCAGCAGGTCACCACCTTCAACCTGCCCTGGAAGATCGCCTTCCTGCCCGATGGCCGCATGCTTGTGACCGAAAAGGTCGGCCCGATCTGGCTGGTGACCCAGCAGGGCATGAAGCGCCCGGTGCTGAATGTTCCCGCCGCGCAATACAGCAACCAGAACGGCATGCTGGGCGTCTATACCTCGCCCAACTTCGCCAGCGACAACACGATTTACATCACCTATAGCGAGCCCGGCACCCTGGGCGGCATCAATGGTTCGAGCCTGGCAGTGGCCAAGGCCAAGCTGGTGATCAGTGACGGCCCTCCACCTTCGGTCAGCCTGCAAGACGTGACTGTGATCTGGCGCGACGGCGCGCGCGGACGCGGCGGCCAGTTCGGCGCCAACATCGCATTTGCGCCCGACGGCAAGTCGTTCTTCCTGTCGGTGGGCGAGCGTCAGCGCTTTACCCCGGCCCAGGATCCCAACCAGCCCCTGGGCAAGATCCTGCACCTGACCCTGGACGGCAAGCCCGCGCCGGGCAATCCCAATTTCGGCAAGACCGGCGCGAAGACCATCAACATCATCAATCCGCCGTCCGACAGCGAAGCGGCCAAGACCGCGCCGACCGCCTATACCTATACCTTCCCCGGCCAGAACATGACCCCGGCCGAAACCTGGAGCATGGGCCATCGCACGCCTTACGGCCTGGCCTTCGCGCCCGATGGCCGTTTGTGGGAAATGGAGCATGGTCCCAAGGGCGGCGATGAGCTGAACCTGATCGAAAAGGGCAAGAATTACGGCTGGCCGCTGGTCGCCTTCGCCGAAAATTATAACGGCGTGCCCATCCCGCAGCCCGACACCCGTCCCGACCTGACCAAGCCGGTGATCTATTGGAATCCCGTCATCGCGCCGGGCAGCCTGACCTTCTACAAGGGCAACGTCTTCCCGCAATGGAACGGCAACGCCTTTGTCGGCGGCATGGCCAGCATGACCGTCAACCGCATCATCGTGGACGGTCCCAATGCCAAGATGGCCGAGCGTTGGAATGTCGGCCGCCGCATCCGCGATATCGAAGTCGCGCCCGACGGCAATATCTGGATGCTGGAAGATGCCACCACCGGCGGCTTGCTGAAAGTGACACCCAAGTAAGCCTTATAAAATGGGCATTAAATGCAAGGCCGGCGGCGCGAGCTGCCGGCCTTTTGCTTTCTGTTCCCAGCGTACAAGCCGTTGTTTCCAAAATAATATAACGCATAGTGCGGCCGCCCGCCCTATCGTCGCGAGGAAATTTCCGCGAGATGAGACACGGCGCGCAAAACCAAAAATCCGGGCACGGCAAAGTCGGGCACCTTGCTGCTGGTCGCCACCCGCAAGGGCGCCTGGATCTACAAAAGCGACGCCGCGCGCAAGACTTGGCACAGCAGCGGCCCGCATTTCCTGGGTCACATCATTTCGCACCTGATGCTGGACCCGCGCGACGGCAAGACCTTGCTGGCCGCCGCCAGCACCGGGCATCTGGGGCCCACCATTTTCCGTTCCACCGATCTGGGCAAAAGCTGGAAGGAAGCCAAGCAACCGCCAGCTTTCAAAAAGCAGGAAGGTGGACGCACGGTGAACCATACCTTCTGGCTCACACCGGCGCACAAGAACGAACCAAAGGTCTGGTATGCCGGCACCTCGCCGCAAGGCCTGTTCCGCAGCGAGGATGGCGGCGACAGCTGGAACGAATTTTCATCCGTGAACAACGACAAGCAGTATCGCGAATGGATGGGCCGCGAGCAGGACGGCACGCCGGACGGCCCCAAGATGCACTCGGTCATTGTCGATCCGCGCGATCCCAAGCACATGTATTTCGCCATGTCGGGCGGCGGGGTGCATGAGACTTTGGATGGCGGCAAGCATTGGGCGCCGCTGATCGAAGGCATGGAGGTGGTGGGCGGTTTCGATCCCAAGACCGTCACCTTCCACGATCCGCATTGCGTGCGGATGTGTCCGTCCAATCCCGACCGGCTGTATCAGCAGAACCATTGCGGCATCTACCGCCTGGACCGGCCGGGCAAAGTTTGGAAGCGCATCGGCAAGACCATGCCGGCGAAAGTGGGGGATGTAGGATTTCCCATGGTGGTGCATCCGCGCGACGACGAGAAATGCTGGGTGCTGCCGATGGACGGCCAGACGGTGTGGCCGCGCACTTCGGTTGGCGGCAAACCGGCGATCTACGGCACCGGCAATGGCGGCAAAAGCTGGACGCGGCTGGACAAGGGCCTGCCCCGGAAAGACGCCTGGTGGACGGTCAAGCGCCAGGCCTTTGCGGCCGATTCCGGCGCGGCGGTGGGACTTTATTTCGGCACCACCAGCGGGGAATTGTGGGCCAGCCGCAATGAAGGCAAGGGTTGGACCTGCATCGCGCGGCATTTGCCGGAGATTTATGCGGTGGAAACCGCCACTATCGGCTGATGCCCGATCCCACCGCCAAAATTCTTATTGCCAGCCCTCTGCTCTCCTATACCGGGGCCGATGAGGTCGAGGCGCGCGGCGTGACGTTGGGGGCGCTGCTGAACGATCTGGAGGCGCGCTATCCCGGCATCCGCTTTCGCATGGTGGACGAGCAGGACCAATTGCGGCGGCATATGCGGTTTTTCGTCAATGGCGAGATCGTGAAAAGCCTGAGTCACCCGATCAAGACGGGCGATGAAGTGGGGATTGTGCAGGCTTTAAGCGGCGGGTGAGCGCAGCCACCTGGGTCCCCTTCCCTCATGCTCGCTTGCGCTCGCATTCGCCGGGGATGACAAGTGTGGAGCAGCCGTCAACGGTCGTAATTCACAAATCCGCCAACCGCGTCCAAATGCCGGTGATGGCGGAAAGTGCGACGCCCGCGATCAGGACCGGCATGCCATGAAAGCCCAGCTCGTAGGTCGCGGCCAGCCACAAAACCATGGTGGCGATGGCGACGACAATGCCGCCTATCAGGCTGGCTTTGCCGGTGGTGACATGACTGCGCGGCGCGCTCATTCGCCCCTGCCCTTCAGGTCTTGCTGCACCGTACTGGTGTCGTAACCGTTGAAGATGTGTTTGATGAGACCGCATTTGAGGTCCGAGGTGCCGAAGAACCAGTCGGCCACCGGATAGGTCAGGTTGAAATTGCGCGTCATCATGATTTTCGGATTGTGATGGGCGATATGATGGCGGCGAATGGAATTGACCAGCGGGATCAGCCGCACCAGCCGGTCGTCTTTCACATGACAGCAGTAGTGGAACAGCTCGTAATTGAGATAGAGCGCGGTGTTGGTGATCAGCAGCAGCCAGCCGGCATTGGCCAGGCCCAACTGCCCGAGGATGAAAGCGGGGATAAGCGACATGGTCATGAAGGCGACCAGCGCGTATGGGGGGAAGAACACGATGCGGAAGTCGCGGCTGTTGTCGAAAGCCGGCTCGCTATCGGTGAAGAATTCGTGATGCGCCAAGGTGTGGCGCTTGTAGATGCCCATCAACCCCTTGACGGGGCGGTGCATCACATATTTGTGCAGCCACCATTCAAAGACATTGGAAATGCAGAAGGCCGCCGGGATCACCAGCCATTCATACCAGGCGGGATTGGTGATCTGGCGAGCCGAGACCCAGATGGCGGCGGCGCCCAGGCTGAAAATCAGCGCGACATGCAGCCAGCCCACATAAAGCGGCGCAATGCGCGGCCGGTACTCGGCACGGAAAGCACTCTGTCGCGGCGGCATTGAAGGAGTCGGCGGCATTTCGCGGCCCTTGTTGATGGGCCGACGATAAGACCGCACGCGGCGCCTCGGCAAGACCGTTCCAAGCCCGCCGGAAGCCGCCATTTTCCGGGAATTTCCCGGATGCTGGCTGAACGCCTCGCACTAGCCTAGGATCGGCACTGACTCGAGGTCTATTGGACACCAGCGACAGAGTGAAAGCGATATTGGTAAAGGCTCTGCTGCTTGATCCAGGGCTGGTGCGGGATGATGCCCTGCTCGTCGATGACCTGAACGTCGGCAGCCTCGACCGTTTTGAACTGATCATGGACCTGGAAACCGAGTTCGGCCTTGAGATTCGAGAAGAAGACCTGGTCGGCGCAAAAACGGTCGGCGATGTCGTCCGCTGCCTGGATGCCCAGATCAAGGGCACCGTGGGTCCTCAGGACGCACTCTAACAGTCCGCACTCTAAAACGTCGCTATCGGATTGAGCACCGAGCCGGTTGCACCCGGGACAGCGGCGGGGGATGCGGTGACCAGGAATTCCCAGCGCTTGCGCTTTGCGGCCTCGGCGCCGACCAGTTCCAGATCCAGGTTGTCGAAGATCGGCATGCCCATGGCGACGATGGAAAGGACATGGATGGGCTGGGACTGGCCTTCCACCCGGCTGGGCATCACATCCTGGGCGTCATCGCCGCCCAAAATGGCAACATCGCGGGCATGCATCCAGCGGGCGCAGCTCATATGCAGGCCGGCCAGACCTTCTTTCGCCGTGGCCCAGGGGCCCTTGGCATCGCGCCGCGCCCAACGCCCGGTGCGCACGACCATCACATCGCCCGATTGCACTTTCACGCCGGTCTTTTTCTCCCAGGCGTCCAGGTCTTCGGGGAAAATCGCCTCACCCGGTTCCAGCCACTCCTTGCCCTTGTGACGCGCCATGTCCATCAGCACACCGCGGGTGATGATGCCGTTCTTGTAACTCATGATGCTGTTCTTGGCGGCGCCCTCTTCCGTCACCACATCGACGGGAAAGCCGTTGTAGAGCTTGCCGTCATAGGCAAAGTGGCTGAGCGTATCCATGTGGGTGTGCACCAGCCCGTGATAGGCGATGAAAAAATTGTCGGCGGTGCTGGCGATGCCGGTATGAGAGACGCTGGCGCCGGTGCGGATGGTCTTGCGCACGATGGGCACCGGATTGTCCACCGCTTCCTTGAATTCGGCATTGCGCGCCATGGAATAGGAGGCGCCCTCGCGCGCCAGAGCCATCGCCGCCCGGCGTTTGGCCGGGGTGATCAGGTTCACCGCGCCGGTCTGGTCGTCGGCGCCCCAGCGGCCCCAGTTGGACAGCTCCTTGAGCAGCTTGAGAAAGTCTTCCGGGGTGGAGTCTGGGCGCACCGATTGCGCCAGGGCGGCTGAGGGCACACCCATCGCGGCAGCGGCGGCCACGAATTGCTGCATCATGCGGCGGCGATTGGTGTCGGACATGCGGCTCTCCCCTTGTTTTGGGAGAGCCTAGGCCGGTGTGCGCCGCAGCGGCAAGCTAGCTAGCGCCACCAAATCTCAATTTCCACTCCGCCACCTGCTCGTCGCTGATCTTTGTGATCAGGGCTTCCGGCGCCTTGATCGGCTGGCCGGGGGACAGATCGTCCAGCCCCTGCGCCATCGGCTCATCCGGGAACGGGATCACCCCGCCACGATAGCCCACCGGCTGGATACATTCATGGATGGTCTTGGCAAAATCCGGCATCACCGGCCACAGCAGATGGGCGAACTGGTGCACCAGGTTCAGGCCCATGCGCACGCCGACAGCGGCCTTGGCGCGGTCGGTCTTGATATGGGTCCAGGGCGCGGCGCGGGTCATATATTCGTTGCCCGCCACCCAGATGGCGCGCATTTCGCCCATCGCCTTGCGGAATTCGGCGTCTTCCATATAGGCGGCATACTGCGCGATGCGGCGGTCCAGTTCGGCGATCAGCGCCTTTTCGTCCTCGCCATATTCGCCCTCGCCCGGCATCTGGCCGTCGAAACGCGCGACGCAGAATTTGGTCACCCGGTTGACGAAATTGCCCAGCACATCGGCCAGGTCCTTGTTGATCACTCCGGCGAATTGTTCCCAGGTGAAATTGCTGTCGCTGCCTTCCGGGGCGTTGGCGATCAGGTAATAGCGCCAGTAATCGGCTGGGGCGATGTCCAGCGCGGTGTCCATGAAGATGCCACGCTTGCCCGACGTTGAGAATTTGCCGCCATCGTAGTTGAGCCAGTTGAAGCCTTTCAGCCGGTCGACCAGCTTCCAGGGTTCGCCCGAGGCCATGATGGTGACGGGGAAGCCCACGGTGTGGAAAGGCACATTGTCCTTGCCCATGAATTCCCAATAGACGACGTCTTTCGCCTTATCGCCGTACCACCAGTCTTTCCAGGCATCGCCCTTGTTGTTCTTGTCGGCCCATTCCTTGGTGGCGGCGATGTACTCGATGGGCGCGTCGAACCAAACGTAAAAGACTTTGCCCTTCAGCTTGCCGTCGGCAATGTCGTCGGGCACCGGAATGCCCCATTCCAGGTCGCGGGTGATGCCGCGATCCTGCAGCCCCTCGTCCAGCCACTTATAGGCAATCGATGTCACCAGTTGCGGCCAATCGGCCTCGTGGCTGTCGATCCAGGCGCGAAGCTTGTCGGAGAATTGCGACTGCTTGAGAAACAGGTGGGTGGAGTCGCGGATCTCGATATCCTGCGCACCGGAAACGGCCGAGCGCGGCTTGATCAGGTCAATCGGGTCCAACACCCGGGTGCAATTCTCGCACTGATCGCCGCGCGCCCGGTCATAGCCGCAGTGCGGACAGGTTCCGATCACATAACGGTCGGGAAGAAAGCGGGCGTCTGTCGCCGAATAGGCCTGCTTGGTGGTACGCAGCTCCAGGAAGCCGTTCTTCCACAGCTGGCGGGCAAAATGCAGGGTCAGTTCATGGTTCTGCGGCGAGGATGAGCGCCCAAAATTGTCCCAGGCCAGGCCGAAGCGGTCGCCCAATTCCTTCTGAACCGCATGCCATTTGGCGGCGTATTGGGCCACCGGCATACCCTCTTCCAGGGCGGCAAGTTCCACCGGGGCGCCGTGCTCGTCGGTGGCGCAGATCGCCAAGGTGTCGTAGCCTTTGGACCGGCAGTACCGGGCGAAAATATCGGCCGGAAGCATGGACCCGA
>CBHTTW010000079.1:0-9731 GCA_966096025.1 uncultured Alphaproteobacteria bacterium
GGACGGGCCACGGGCCCGTCCCTTTCTTTTTTCCTCCGGTGGTAGTATCTGGCAAACAGATGAGCGCCCTGCCTTTAGACCTGGAAGCCTTCGACGCCACGCCCGTGGCGCGCGAGCCATTTGTTTTCGCCATGGTGCCGCATTTCGTCAAGCGTGAGGCGATGGCCGCGATCAATGCCGATTATCCGCTGGTCAGCCATCCCGGTTCCTTTCCCTTGCCGACCTTGGAATTCGGTCCGGCTTTCGCGGCCTTCATCAATGCCATCCAAGGGCCGGAATTCACCCGCGCGGTGGAGAAAAAGCTGGGCGTGGATCTCACCGGCCGGCCCACCATGGTGACGGCGCGCGGCGTGTCTGCGGCGCGCGACGGCCAAATTCACACCGACTCCCGCACCAAGCTGATCACCGTGCTGATCTATATGAACAATGAATGGGAAGCCAAAACCGGCCGCCTGCGCCTGTTGCGCTCGCCCGACAATCTGGAAGACGTGATCGCCGAAGTGCCACCGGACGAAGGCACCATGCTGATCTTCAAGAATGAGCCCAATGCCTGGCACGGCTTTCATGCCTTCGAGGGCCCGCGGCGGGTCATTCAGCTCAATTGGGTGACGGATATGGGCGTGGTGCGGCGCGAACAGTTCCGCCACCGGGTCAGCGCTTTTTTCAAGAGACTGCGTGGCAAATCCGCGCCGGAACGCATGTAAATCTCGAGCCCGGCAGCGAAGCCGCCGGGCGACTTTCCGCATCCGCCAGCTTCCTTCCCCCTTCGATGCGAAGCATCAGGAAGGGGGAAGGTGTCGCAGCGAAGTGCCTGCGGTACGCAGGCCTGAGCTGCGACGGATGGGGGTCAAGGATAATCATGCCATTGTCCGCTAGGATCGCGGACGCGATAGCCGGCTTGGGTCTTTTCCAGATGATCGCTTTCCAGCGGCACCTTGCCGAAGCCGCCCGGTATGTCGAGCATATAGGTCGGCATCTCCAATCCTGACAGACGAGCACGCAACTGTTGCATCAGCGACAGACCGTCCGCAATCCGGACTCGGAAGTGCGAAGTTCCGGGCGCGAGGTCTGGGTGATGGAGATAGTAAGGCTTGATGCGATTCTCCACGAAGGCTTGCATCAGCCCGGCCAGGCTTGACGCATCGTCATTGACGCCCTTGAGCAGAACCGATTGGCTGACCAAGGCGATACCGCCGTCCACCAGCCTGGCGATGGCCGCTTTTGCGGGCGGCGAAAATTCGCGCGCGTGATTGGCATGTACCGCAACCCATGTGGTGGCGCCCGCCGCATGCAAGGCCGCAACCAGATCGTCATTCACCCGCACCGGATCGGTGACCGGCACGCGGCTGTGCCAGCGGATCACTTTCACATGCGCGATGGCGGCGAGGCGGGTGGTGATTTCCTCGATGCGGCGCGGCGACAGGATGAAAGGATCCCCGCCGGTGAGAATGACTTCCCGGATTGCCGGCTGGGCGGCGATATAGGCGATGGCCGTGTCGAATTGTTCTTTCGACAGCGCATTGTCCTTGCCGGGCCCGATCGTCTCGCGGCGGAAACAGAAGCGGCAATAGACCGGACAGGCCGAGACCGCCTTGAACAGCACACGGCCCGGATGACGGTGCACAATGCCCGCAACCGGGGAATGTGCGGCGTCGCCGATGGGATCGGCGCGCTCCTGTGGCAGGATGTTCAACTCTTCCAATGACGGCAGGAACTGCCGCGCGATGGGATCATGCGGGTCGGCGGGATCGATCAGGTCCAGCAGCACCGGTGAAACCGCAACCGCATAACGCCGCGCAACGTCCTCTAGGCTCATCGTCTCTGATCCTTGAGGTTGGGAAGGAACATGGCGAAGAGGCCGATCGCCGGCAGGAAAGCACACACCTTGAAGACATAGGCGATGGAGGTCTGGTCCGCGAGCGCGCCCAGCACCGCCGCGCCGATGCCTCCCAATCCGAAAGACAGACCAAAGAACAGGCCTGAAATCATGCCCACCCGTCCGGGCAGCAATTCCTGGGCATAGACCACAATGGCGGGAAAGGCCGACGCCATCACCAAGCCGATGATGGCCGCCAGAATACCGGACCAGAAAAAGTTGGCGTAGGGCAGCATCAAGGTAAAGGGCAACATGCCCAGGATCGAAAACCAGATCACATATTTGCGCCCGATATGATCGCCCAAGGGCCCGCCCAGCAAGGTTCCCACCGCCACCGCGACCAGGAAATAGAACAGATGCACCTGGGCGCCCTGCACCGTCACGCCAAAGGTGTGAATGCGATAAAAGGTGTAATAGCTGCCGATACAGGCGAGATAGATGAACTTGGAGAACATCAGCAGCAGCAAGATCGCCATCGCCAGCTGGACCTTGTTCCCCGAAAGCCCGCTGTCGCGCGAGGCTTGATGATGCTTGATGCGCGCCAGGCCATGATGCTTGTACCAGGTGCCGACGTTGAACAGCAGCAGGATGGCCAGCAGCGCCAAGCCCGCATACCAGACAATGGAACGCTGGCCATAGGTCGCGACCAGTAAAGCCGCGGTCAGGGGGCTGATTGCCTGGCCGATATTGCCGCCGACCTGGAACACCGATTGGGCGAGGCCATAGCGTCCGCCTGAGGCCATGCGCGCCACCCGGCTGGATTCGGGATGAAACACCGCCGATCCCAAGCCGATCAGCATGGCGGAGAGGAGCAGAACGGGATAGTTGGGCGCGACAGCCAGCACCAAAAGCCCGCCCAGGGTCGAAATCATCCCCAAGGCCAGCGAGTAAGGCATCGGCCTCAGATCGGCGAAATATCCCACCACCGGCTGGAACAGCGAGGCGGTGCATTGGAACGCCAAGGTGACCAGACCGATCTGTGCGAAACTGAGATGAAACTGAGTCTTGAGGGTGGGATAGATGGCCGGCAGCAACGACTGCATCATGTCGTTCAGCAGATGGCAAAAACCGATCGTCCCCAGCACGGTGAAGCTGGTGTCATGCGCGATTCTGCTGGCGGTGGTGTCGGTCACGGCGGCCGAACCCTACGCCATGGCGCGTTTTTGACCAGTATTTTCCCCGCAAACCGGCCATGCGCCTTTGGTTGCGCCGCCCCGCAGCTCCCGGCATGCTGGGCGAAAAAGGGAGGCAGAAATGATTGCTCGCTTGGGCTTGTTGCTGCTGCTCGCGTCTCTGTCGCCCGCCATGGCGCAGCCGGCTTGGACCCTGGCCGATACCTTTCCCGACACAGGCGGCCGCGCCCCGGTGGCGCCCGGCGGCAAGGTGCTGCCGCCCGGAAGTTCGCCGCTCAGCGTGCTGGCGGGGTGTTCGAGCGATATCGATAAAATCTGCCAGGGGCGATCCGGGCTTTATTCGGCGCGGGCCTGCCTGACCGAGAACAAGGCCAGATTGTCGGCCCGCTGTGTGGTGGATTTGGCCAAGCTGCCGCCGTCCAGCGTGCCGCCCTGCTCGCGCTCGCCGCTTTGCGACAATCTGCGCGGCCCGACCCGTGAACAGTTGAAACGTGTCTTGTGGAAGACCGGAAGCGTTTCTTATTCCTATCCCTTCGATCTGCCGGTGGGCGGCGGCGCCACCGGCGTCGGCATCGATTCACGCGGAAATTTCTGGGTGCTGCAGCGCGCCGTGCCGGGCCAGCCGCAGCTTTTCCAGTTCGGGCCCGATCATAGGCTCAAGCTCACCGTTCCCAATTCGGTGATCGGCGCCCTGGAAAAGGGCCACACCATCAAGGTGGACCAAGAGGACAATGTCTGGATCAGCGACGCCAATGGCGGCATTGTTCTGAAAATCAGCCCGCAAGGGAAATTGCTGATGACCCTGGGGGTGCGCGGCAAGCGCGGCGACTGGGATGAAGCAAAAAACCAAAGACTGTTGTGGCAACCGCTGGATGTCGCCTTTGCCGCCAATGGCGATATTTACATCGCGCAAGGCCACGGCAATGAAAGTCCCAATGATGTGGGCCAAGCTCCGGATAATATGGTCGGGGCGGCGCGCATCCTGCACCTGGACAAGAACGGCAAGTTCATCAACCAGTGGTACGGCAATCAGATCGGTCCCGGCAAATTCGGCAGCGCGCATGGCATCGGTGTGGACCCGCGCAATGGCGATGTGTGGATCGGCGACCGCGAGGAATACCGCCTGGTGGTCTATGGCAAGGACGGCAAGCACAAGCGCACCATCCAGATGCGGAATTTGATGTCGGCGGTGGCCTTTGATCCCAAGGGCGAGTTGTGGGTTTCCAGCGGGCGCGACGGCCAGCTCCTGAAATTGGATCGCGACGGCAAGGTCCTGAGCGCGGTGGGCAATGGCTCAGGTTTGGGTACCGGCCAGTTTGTCGAAACCACCTACATGGCCTGGGACAAGGACGGCGCGGTCTATTCCGGCGATACCAGCGTGGGGCGCGTCACCAGGATGGTGTCACGCTAACGGCGTCCAAAGGACGGCATCCACATTGGGTGCACCCGTCGCCAGCATCACCAGACGGTCGAAGCCCATGGCCACGCCGCTGGCGGGCGGCATGTGAGACAGCGCTTCTAGAAAAGATTCGTCCAGCGGATAACGCTTGCCATAGACGCGCTCTTTCTTCGCCATCTCATTTTCAAACCGCGCCCGCTGTTGCACGGGATCGGTCAATTCGCCGAAACCGTTGGCCAGCTCCACGCCGCAGACATAAAGCTCGAACCGTTCCGCCACACGGGGATCGCGCGCACTGACCTTCGCCAGCGCCGCCTCGCAGACCGGATACTCATAAAGGATACAGGGCCGTTCCAAACCCAGGCGCGGTTCAACCCGAAGAGTCAAAATCTTGGAAAACATGTCGGACCAATCGTCATCGTCCGACACATCGATGCCGCCCCGCCGCGCCCGCACCCGCAAGGCATCCGCGTCACCCTCGCCCGTTGCAGACAAAGTGGCCAGAAGATCGATGCCGGCAAAATGGGTGAAGGCCTGCGCCACCGTCAGCCGCTCGGCCTCGGCGCACGGATCGCACACGGCTTGGCGGTGTGAAAAACTCTTTGCCTCAACCACCTCCGCCGCCAGCCGCACCAGCGCCAGGCTGTCGGCAATCACCGCGGCATAATCCTCATCCGCCCGGTACCATTCCAGCATGGTGAATTCCGGCGCATGCAGTCGGCCGCGTTCCCGGTTGCGGAACACCCGCGCGAAATCGAAGATCCGCGCCTCGCCCGCAGCCAACAATTTCTTGGCGGCGAATTCCGGCGAGGTATGCAGGTAAAGCCGCCGCTCGGCCCCGTCGGGGCCCAAAAACCGGGTCTCGAAGGCATGCAAATGGGTCTCGTTGCCCGGCGAGGCCACCAGGGCTCCGCATTCCACCTCGGTAAAGTCTTGGGCCTCAAAATGGGCCCGAATGGCGGCTTTCAGCCGCCCCCGCTGGATCAGCAGGGGGCGCCGGTCGGCATGGTTTTGGCGTGTCCACCAGGGCATTTTGACCTCTTATAGCCCCCCTGCTATAGCCCCCGGCAACTCCGCCGTTTTTGAGAGGTTTTCGTGGTTTCGGTTATCGCCAGCTCTGTGCGCAAAGGCAATGTCCTGGAAAAGGACGGCAAGCTCTATCTCGTGATCGGGGCCGAGAATATCCATCCCGGCAAGGGCACGCCGGTCACCCATCTGGAAATGCGCCGCATCAGCGACGGGGTCAAAACCGTCGAACGCTTGCGCACCACCGACAGTGTCGAGAAGGCCTTTGTCGAGCACCAGACCTTCAACTATCTCTATCAGGACGGCGACAATTACGTCTTCATGCAGCCGGTATCCTTCGACCAGCTGCATGTCTCCGGCGATGTGGTGGGCGATGCCGCTCCCTATCTGACCGAGAATATGGACGTGCAGCTGCAACTGTTCGAAGGCAATGCCATTTCCATCGAGATTCCCCAGCGCGCCATTTTTGAAATCGTCGAGACCGAACCGGTGGTGAAGGGCCAGACCGCCAGCGGCTCTTTCAAGCCGGCATTGCTGTCCAATGGCATCAAGACCATGGTCCCGACCCACGTTACCGCGGGTACCCGCGTGGTGGTGATGACCGAAGATGGTTCCTACGTCGAGCGCGCCAAGGACTGATTTTTTGGTCGCGCCGCGAGGCCCATCGCTTCGCTCCGGGTTCGCGGTCGCTCCCGAAAATTCCGAATAGCTTTCCGGCAATGGCCCGCACTAGTCTTGCGGGCCGTTTTGCTTTCGGAGCGACCGGCGACCTGGAGCGGCTGCAAAGCAGCCGCGCAAGGCCGTCCGGCGCGACCATTCAACGAGGGGAAGCCATGCCCAAACGTATCGATCCCAAAACCTTGCCCGTGCATTTGGGCACCTTCTATCCGCCGCCGCATCACCAGCCTTGCAAGGCGCGGGAGCGGCGCAAGCTGGGCGATGCGGCAGGCCTTACCCAATATGGCGTCAATCTTTTGCGTCTACCGCCTGGTGTGTGGTCCAGCCAGCGCCACTGGCACACCGAGCAGGACGAGTTCGTCTATGTGCTGGAAGGCGAAGTGGTGCTGGTCACCGATGCCGGTGAAGAGGTTCTGAAACCGGGCGACTGCGCCGGCTTCAAGGCGGGCGACAGAGACGGCCATCATCTGCAAAATCGCAGCAATGCCGACGCCCTGCTGTTGGAGGTGGGAACGCGCACCACCACCGATAGCGGCGAATATCCCGACATCGACATGGCATTCGATTTGGGCGGGGCCGCCAAGTTTACCCGCAAGGACGGCACGCCTTACGCCGACATCAGACAGCGCGGGCCCAACGACGATTAATCGTTGCGGAAATTGATCTCGACCAGCACGCCTTCTGGATCGAGCACGAAAAGCTGCTTCAGCGGGCGGCCCGGCACCACCCGTTCCTTGAAGGTCATGCCGGCTTCTTTCACACGTGCCCGCATGGCCGCAAAATCGTCGCCCTTGAAGGCGACATGGTCGAAGGAGCCGGTGCCTGTTTCGGGATTGGGGATCACCATGTCCCGTCCCCAGGCCCCGGCGGTGTCCGTAGCCTCGACCAGATGCACGACCGGGATCCCACCCAGATAGAGCCAGTGCCCCCGGAAGGGGAAATTGGGCCGCTCGCCGTCGGTCAGGCCCAGAAAATCGACATAAAAGTCGCGGGTACGCTGCAACTGCGCACAACGGATGGTGACATGCTCCAGTGCCGAAACACCCACTTTTTCACTCCCTTTACGGTAACCGCGACGCTAATCGGTGCGAACCTGGAACTCCACCTTTAACGCGCCCCACCGAGCGTGATACGTTCCGGCGCCCCATTCGAGGACCCCGTCATGAAAAAACAACTCGTGCTTGGCCTTTTGGCTGCCCTGGCAACGTCCCCCGCCTTCGCCGCCCTCAAGGTCGGCGACACCGCTCCCGATTTCACCGCCGCCGGCAGCCTGGGCGGCAAGGATTTCAAGTTCAATCTCAAGACCGCGCTCAAGAAGGGCCCGGTGGTGGTCTATTTCTATCCCTCCGCCTATACCGGCGGCTGTGACCTGGAAGCCCATACTTTCGCGGAAGAATCCGACAAGTTCGCCAAGGCCGGCGCCACCATCATCGGCGTTTCCGCCGACGATCTGGGACGGTTGCACAAATTCTCCGCCGATCCGCAATTCTGCGCCGGCAAATTCCCCATCGCCTCGGATGAGGACACCAAGATCGCCCAGACCTACAATCTCAACGTCCGTCCGCCGCGCGCCGGCGCCAAGGATGTGAACCAGGCCGACATCAACCACGCCTTTATCGAGCGCGTGACCTTTGTGATCGGCAAGGACGGCAAGATCCTGGCCGCGCTCTCGTCCGATATCGATAAGCTGTCGCCCGACCAGCATGTCCATAAGTCGCTGGAAATCGTCAGCGCCGCTAAATAAGGCCTGCTCAAAAGCTAGGCTTTCCAATCAAAAAGCCCGGTGCCGCCGCACCGGGCTTTTTTTTGTGCCCGGGCATGCCGGGCCGTGAGGCCGCAATGCAGCAATGGCAAGAAATCCAATATTTACAAGGCCTTAATGTGGCTGAAATGCCACGTGTCGTTGCATGATTGCGTCTTTGTGACAGGCCCTGATCTTGGTTTACTTCGAAGGAGAAGGGCCGTCCGCAAGTCGGAAGGACGGACCCGCCACCCGGGCAACCGGGCAGAAAAAAACAATGTTGGGGTTCTGGTTGCCGAAGTATCTGCTAGCGAAACTGGCTGCTGTCGCCGTTGTGGCGGCTGTTTGCCTGTTGGCGCGCCCGGTCCAGGCCTTGCCGCAGCACCCGGTGCGGGACATGGCCCATGACGTCGCCGGCTACTTTGGACTTGGCCCCGATCAGGTCAACAATCCCACCGATCCCCAGCCGGTGGCGGTGACGCAAAGCGAGATCGCGCCCCACCTGGCCGAAGTCGATGCCCGCCCGCCCCAGCTTTCGGTGATTGCCGCTTTGACCCCTCGGGTTGAGATTCCGCTGCGCCGCCTGTTCTGTGTGGAATATGCCCGCATGCGCTCAGGCCTGGCGGTGTTCGGCGACGCCAAACACTGGTGGGCGCGCGCCAAGAATGTCTATGCCCGCCTGTCGCATCCGGTCGAGGAAGCGGTGATGGTGTTTTCGGGCTCCAAGCGCCTCAAGCGCGGCCATGTCGCGGTGGTGACCCATATCGTCAGCCCGCGCCAGATCATCGTGGACCAGGCCAATTGGCAGAACCAAGGCGAGATCGATCACGCCACCCCGGTGCTGGACGTCAGCGCCAAGAATGACTGGAGCAAGGTGCGGGTGTGGGACATCCCCTCGGGCAGCTTTGGCCGCCGCGTCTATGCCATCAGCGGCTTTATCTCCAAAGAATTCAAGACCGCCTCGCGCTATTGAGGCCCGCTTGTTAGGCTTGCGCCCGACATGAGCCCCGCCGTTTCGATCATCACCCCCACCTTCAACCGCCACGCGCTGCTTGCCGCGCAGCACGCCAATGTGCTGGCTCAGAGCGAGCAGAATTTCGAATGGCTGATTTTGGACGACGGTCCGGCGCCGGCGCCCTATTTCGCGCAAGTTTCAGATCCCCGCATCCGCTATCACCATTTGCCGGGTCCCAAAATGCTGGTCAGCGCCAAGCGCAACTGGCTGTGTGAGCGCAGCCTCGCGCCGGTGATCGCCCAATTCGATGACGATGATTATTACGCGCCGAACTATCTGAGTGTGATGATGCAGCGCCTGGCGAAAACTGGCGCCGACATCACCAAACTGTCGGCCTGGTTCGTCTATTCCGCACAGCTGAAGCGGCTGGGCTATTGGGACACCGCCAATACACTGGGCCTGCACTTCACCTTCGGTCCCGAGCCGGTGCTGAACGCTTTTTTCAACAAGGAAACGCCGGACAGCATGAAGAATAATTATGCCGGCTATGGCTTCAGCTATGTCTTCAAGAAATCGATGTGGGAGAAGGCGCCCTTCCCGCATGTCGAATATGCGTCGGACTACGGCTTGGTGGCGGCGGCACTGGCCAAGGGATGCAAACTGGACCACTTCGCCGATACCGAGGGGCTGTGCCTGCACATCCTGCGGCGGGACAATATGTCCAAGAGCTTCCCGCAGCACCTGCTGCCGGACTTCATGCTGAAAAAGCTGTTTGCGGCCGATCTTTCCGTACTGATCGAATAAGAAACCGTAGAAAAACAAAAAGCCCCGCCGGATTTCTCCGGCGGGGCTTTTTTTGAATTGTTCGGGCGGGTTCTCTTACTTTTGTCCTTGGCAGACCTGGCAGCGTTCTACTCTCCCGC
>CBHTTW010000080.1:0-9632 GCA_966096025.1 uncultured Alphaproteobacteria bacterium
GAATCGCAAGAAGTACGGAGATTACGGCTTTCCCGGCCCAGCCCGGTCGCGCCTTACTTGATCGGCAGGTAATTCAGCAGCGAAAGCTGGTGCAGCCCCGCCGTGACCTGCAACGCCGCCTGCAGCTGGGTCTGGTTCAGCGACAGCCGGGTGGCCGCCTCGGCCATATTGGTGTCCTGGATGTCGGAGGTGAACTTTTTATAGACCGTGTTCAACGAGTCCTGCTGACCCTGGGCATCGGTCAGGCGGTTGGAAACATAGCCGTTGGACGCGGTGGTCGCATTCAGGTCGGTGCTGACCGTCGTGACTTGCGCAATCGTGTTGGTCAAGAACGTGTTCTGGGCCGCGTTGAGGCTTGAGGCGGCGTTGAAATTTCCGCTGCCGCCGGCATCGAAATCCGCGATGGCCTTCAGGGCCTGCATCAAACCGGTTCCGATATCGGACGCGGTGATGCCGTAGCTGACGCTCACGCCATCGGCCACCTGCACCGATTTCTTGAGATCGCCATTGGTGAAAGCCTGGGCGGCGCTCGGCAGCGGCACCAGGCCGGCCAGCGTGCTCACCGACACCGGGACAACATCGGTCTTGCCGCCGCTATAGATATAGTCGCCATTGGCATCCTTGGAATTCAGGATGGCGCTGGCCTGTTCGAAGATGCTTTGCGCCTGGGTCATCAAGGTGGTGGCGTCGTTGTTGGCGACGGCGTCGCTGACCGCTTTCTTCAGGGACGTCGCCAGGCTGGACAGGCTGGTCAATTGGGTGTCCTGCAGATCGGTCTGGGTGACGGCGAATTTGGTGGCATTGACGTAAGCGCCGTTGCGCGCATTGGCGGCGATGGTCGCGGTCAAGACCTGGGCCTTGTCGCCGAAACCGGCATAGGTGTTGGCGTTCTTGCCCGAAGCGATCTGTTCCTGAACCGTGTCCAGCGCCTGACCGGCATTCTGGATCTGGCTGAGGAAGAAGGCCGTCTGCGCGGCGGTGGAAACGCGATCAATGCTCATGGCTCATCGGTCCTTAGCGGATGTTCAGCAAGTCTTCGTACATCTGATTGACGACGGTCAGCAGGCGCGCGCCCGCGGCATAGGCCTGCTGGTACGAGGTCAGCGCGGTCAGCTCTTCATCCAGATTGACGCCGGAATCCGAGGCGATGCGCGCCTGGGCCTCGTTCAAGCGGTCGTCCTGGGTGGTCTGATTGGCGGTGACCGCATTCGATTGGGTGGACACATTCTGATAGAAGCTCGCCGCATAGTCCGACAGCGAAGCGGTCAGGCCGGCGATGCCGCCGGCGGCCTGGAACGCCTGGGTCTTGGTGATCACATTTTGCAGCGCGATGGCGCCGGAATTGTCGCCCGCCGACACGATGGTGTCGCCCGGCACGCTGGCGGGCGTGATGGCGGGGCTGGCAAAGCCCACGCGCGCCGGATTGGCGCTGACGGCGGAGGTCAATGAGAAACCGACCGCCTGCGAGGCCTGGGCATTGGCGCCCATGCCGAAGATCTGGGTAAAGCTCATGCCCGTGCCGCCACGCTGGGTGGTATCGCCGGTCACGTTCAGCGCATAGCCCGGATAGAGCCCGCTGGTGGCGGTGGACATCGAACCGTCGGGATTCAAGGTGAAGGTCGCGGCGCCACCCATGGCGACATTCAAGGCGGTTACGATATTGCCCATCGTCTGGCCGGCGGTGGTGGTGATGCTGATACTCTTGGCGATATCGCCGTCCGGTCCCTTCAGCGACATGGTGATGACGCCGCCCGCCGCGATGCCGCTGGCATCGCCCGCGCCAAGACCGGTCGCGGTGATCGAAGGCACCTGGGACTTGAAAAGGTCGTTCAAACCGAAGAATTGGGAAAAGCCGGTATCGCCGCGCAGGGAAGGCGTGGCGGCATCGTCCTGGACCAGGATACCGTTGCTGCCGGTCGCGGCGATGGAAAGCTGGCCGTTGCTGAAGCTTGCGGTGCCGTTCGCGCCCAGCGCGGTATTGAGCGCGGTGGTGAAACTGCCGACGGTGGTGCCGATGCTGACGGACCCGCCGCCATTGACGCTCAGGGTGCCGGCATTGAAATCCACATCGATGCGCGACACCAGATTGCCGCTGGAATTGGCGACCGCGATGGTGGTCTTGCCGGTGAAATTCAAACCGTCGCTGGACAACAGGCCGGTGTTGCGTCCGGCCAAGGAGGTCGGCGGCGGATAGGAGGCATTGGCATTGGACTGGGCGTTGAAAGCCAAGGCGGTGTGCTGCGCCAGATTGCCCAAACTCTGCGACAGGCCGCCCAGAACCTGATCGCGCATGTCGATCAAGCCCTTCAGCGAGCCGCCATCCAGATGCGGATCCAGCGCGAAGGCCGAACCGATTGTCTGGCCGTTGGCGGGATTGATGTCCTGAACGGTGATGCTGTTATAGGAGCCGTTCTGCGCGGTGCCCGAATAGGACAGCTGGGCATAGGTATTGGATACAAGATTGACGCCGTCGGTGGTGGAAACATTCAAACTGCTGTCGGCGTTGGTGCTGGTCTTGATCCCCATCACCTTGGCCAGATCCCCCAGCACCACGTCGCGCTGGTCGATCAATGCGGTCGGCTGGCCGTTACCGCTCGCGGCGGCTGCCCGGATATGGTTGTTCAGGTCGTACACTTGCTTGATCAGCGTATTGGTCGAGGAAATGGAGTTGACGGCTTGCTGATCGACTTGACTGCGAAGGGACGTAATCGTGCTTGAGACATTGGAGAATGTCTGAGCCAGGCTGTTCAAGGCATTCATCACCCCGGTGCGGCCGGCGCTGGAGGTCGGCGCCTGGGAGGCGGTGGCGAACGCCGAAGCCAGATTGGTGAGCTGGGTGGCCAGGGACTGATTGTCGCCGGGGCTGCCCAAAAGGCCGTTCAACTGGGAAAACAGGCCGGCCATGGTGTCAAACTGCGAAGCCGCGCCGCTTGCCGCGAGCTGCTCCTGGACCAGGAACTGGTTGGAGACGCGCTGGATGGTGGCGATGTCGACGCCCATCAACTGGCCGCCGGCGCTCAGGGTCTGTTGATTGACGATGCGGCGCGCATAGCCGGGCGTGTTCAGATTGGCGACGTTGTTGGCGACCACACCCAGCGCGGCGCTGTTGGTCTTGAGCGCGGTGATGGCGCTGGCGGCGATTCCGTTCAGGCTCACGGTCTTAGGTCCGCATACAATGTTCCGCACAAACTGTCGCAAGCCCCATGCCACTTTCGGCGGGGCATTTTTGCCCGCTTTTCAAGGCTTTTCACACTGTTCGGAGCCTGACGGGAGGGCGGCAGAGTTTGCCGCACCGGCAGGTCCTGCCCGTCTTTTTGTGCTGCCGCCAGGCGCTTGCTTTCCAAAAAATTCAGCAAAATCGCGGCTCTGCAATTGGCCCGTCCCTTGCGTCTGACTTCCCGAGCAAAGATTTTTTTGCGGATCGTCACCGGAAGATTTGCGTGCAAGCGTCAGCGTCATCCCAGACCAATTCTCCTGCGAACATTCCCATCCCGCAGGCCAAACCGGACGCCAACAAGGCGGACGCGGCTTCGCCATTCGCCCTTTTGATGCAAGCGACGGCCAGGGATGCCGCCAGGCTGGACAAGAAAGACACCAAGGAAGCCGGCGGCAAATCGGTGGAGGACAAGTCCCCCGCCGGCAAGCCCGCTGACAAGAATGACGCCAAGCAGAAAGATGCCGGCCAGACCGATGGCAAACAGGATGACGGCAATCGCGACGCCGCTCCGGTCCAGACCGCGTCGCAGGCCGGCGCACCGGCCAAAAGCGAAAAACAGGATAAGAACCAAGACACGGACAAGGACGCGGCCAAAACCGACAAGGATGCGGCCGTCGACCTGCAGCTCGCTATTGTCCAGCAGCAAACTCCCGATCAGCCGCCGCCACCCCCCATGCCGGTGGTGCAGGCTTTGAGCACCGTACCGGCGGATATTGATGCCGACACAGGCGCACAGGAAGACATTGCAATTGACGCCGCTGCGGCCAAGGCGGCGGCGCCTGCCCTGAACACGGATGTGCCGCCGGCCGATCCGGCGGTCGCTGAAACTCAGACAGACACCGAATTCCAGCCGCAGATCGCTGCGCAAACCGGCGAGGCTGATGACACGGCCCAAACTATTGCGGCCCAGCCGGCCGCCACGCTTACCGCGCCGGTGGATGCCAAACCGCCCGTCACGGCGGAAACCGTCAAGCCGGCAACCGCGAAGGCCGCTGCCAAGGCCGCAGATGCGGCCAAGCCGGACGAACCCGCCAAGACGGAACTGGCGCAAACCGCTGAAACCGGCGACGAAACGGTTCAGCACGTCCAGGCCAAGCCCGCCAAAAGCGATATCGCCAAGGACGACGGCACAGCCTCTCCCAAAGCGCATGCCGCTCACCAGGCCGATAACAGCAAGACAGATGCCGGTGTGTCCGACGGTCAAAAAGCCGACGCACCGCAAGCCCATGCGCGCGTCGCCGAGAACGACAGCACGGCGCCGTTGCCCAAACCCCTGCCGCAGTCCGCTCCCGCACCCAACGCGGTCTTTGCCATCAACACTATCGCCGCCCCTCAGGCGGCCCAGCAAGCCCAGGCGCCCACCCAGCATGTGCAGGTAACGGCGCAGGCTCAACCCAATCTTCCCGCTCTCGCGGTGGAAATCTCCGCCAAGTCGCAGACCGGGGCCAAGCAATTCGATATCCGGCTGGATCCGCCGGAATTGGGCCGGGTGGAAGTGCGCCTGTCGATCGATGCAACCGGCAAGGCCAGCGCTCATCTTTCCGCCGACCAGCCGCAAACCCTGAACCTGTTGCAAAAGGACGCTCCCGTGCTGGCGCGCGCCTTGCGCGAGGCCGGCCTGGATGTTTCCCAGGACGGGCTCAATTTCTCGCTGCGCCAGCAGGCCAATAACCAGAACGGCAATGACGGCAACAACGGCCGCTTCGGCTCCGCGCGCAACTTTACCCTTAGCGCCGCCGCCGGCGTCGATCCCGCCGCCGCCAGCTTCGCCTATCGCGCACCGGCCGACGGCCGCGTCGACATCAGAGTTTAGAGGACATCGCCATGGACGTGACATCCGCCACTTCGACGACCAGCACCGATCCCTCGCTGAAGCAGCTGTCGGGCAATTTCTCGACCTTCCTCACCCTGCTGACGACGCAGTTGAAGAATCAGGACCCCACAAGTCCGATGGATTCCAACGCTTTCACCCAGCAATTGGTGATGTACAGCCAGGTCGAACAGCAGATCAACACCAACACCAACCTCAAGAGCCTGATCACGCAGGGCACCAGCAATGCCGCGGCAATGACCACCGGCTATCTGGGCAAGAAGGTCTCGATCGTCAACGGCAATGCGCCGCTGATCGGCGGTAGCGCCAACTGGACCTACAATCTGGGCGGTCCCGCCGCCACGACGGAGCTTATGGTCACCGACGCCAACGGCAAGACCGTCTTCAACGCGACGGGCGAAATGGGCGCCGGCAATCACAGCTTTGCCTGGAACGGCAAGGACAATGGCGGCAACCAGCTTTCCGATGGCGCCTACAAGCTGACGGTCACCGCCACCGACGCGGCGGGCGGCAAGATCGACAGCAACGTCGCCAGCGCGGCCACCGTCACCCAGATCGACATGACCGGCAGCACGCCGCGCCTGATCATCGGCACCATGGAAATCGACCTGGCGGATATCGCCGCCATCGCGAACTGATTTTGGAGTTTTGAAACATCGGCGCCGAGAAGCGGCGCCAAACCTCAAGCAGACCCGGCCGAATGCCGCAAGTCCGCCCTGAAGGAAATGTAAAATGAGCTTGTATGGAGCATTGAATATCGGCGTCGCGGGCCTCGCCGCCAACAGCCAGGCGCTGTCGGCCACCTCGTCCAACATCGCCAACGTCAACACGGTCGGCTACAAGATCCAGACGATCAACTTCCAGACCTTCCTCAACGCTCCGGGCCTGGCGGGCAATTCCTCGGCCGGCGTCGGCGTGGTGATCGGCCAGGATGTCACGACCCAGGGTCTGCCGACCTCGACCACTTCGAACACCGACATGTCCATCACGGGCAACGGCTTTTTCGTGGTCGCAACCGGCCCGCAACAGGGCGCGACCCAGGAATATACCCGCGCCGGCAGCTTCACCCCCGACCAGTACGGCAATCTGAAGAACGCCGCCGGTCTTTATCTGATGGGCTACAAGCTGGATTCGCAGGGCAATGTTCCCACCAGCTCCAGCGCGCTCAGCCCGATCAACGTGACCAGCCTGTCGGGTAAGGCGCAGGCCACCACGACCCTGGGCATCCAGGCCAATCTGCAGGCCAGCGCCACCACGGTTCCCGGCTATACCACGGGCGACATGACCGCGGGCACGGTGACGCCCGACTTCCAGCGCACCATCAACGTCTATGACAGCCAGGGCGGCAGCCAGCCGCTCACCTTCTCCTTCGTCAAGACCGCCGCCAACACCTGGGCCTATGAAGCCGCCTATGCCGGCGCTCCCGCCAACCTGTCTTCTCCCAACCCCATCGGCACCGGCACCGTCACCTTCAACTCCGACGGCACGCTGAAGAACGTCAACGGCGCGGCGCCGCCGGCCGGCGTTTTCAACCTGACCATTCCCTGGGCGGCGAGCACCGGCCTGGCGGCGCAGACCGTTGCCGTCAATTACGGCAGCGTCGGCGGCACGTCCGGTCTTACCCAGTTCGACACCGCTTCCACCTTGAACGGTACTTCGCCCGACGGTTCGTCCTTCGGCAACGTCACCGGCGTGACGGTTTCCAAGGACGGCACGGTGACGGCGCTGTTCTCCAACGGTCTGTCGCAGAGCGTCTACAAGATTCCGATCGCCACCTTCACCAACTCCAACGGCTTGGGCCAGGTGAACGGCAATGCCTATGTCGCCACCCGCGAGTCGGGCGCCGCCAGCGTCAATCTGGCGGGCACTGGCAGCGCCGGCGGCATCGCCGCCCGTTCGCTGGAAGCGTCCACGGTCGATCTGGCGACGGAATTCACCAACCTGATCACCACGCAGCGCGCTTACTCCGCATCGGCACGCATCATCACCACCGCCAACCAGATGCTGCAGCAGCTGGAACAATTACCGACAAACTAAGGTGAACGGAAAAGCCCATGAAAATGGGCTTTTCCGCGACCAACGCAGACGAGTTTAGTGAAGCATTTATGAGTTCGTTTACCACGTGTCTTGGCCCTTTTTAAACGCGGGGCGGCGTATTTTTCGCGTGGATAGTGTCGGGAGTTATTAAAATGGAAGAGCGCAAAGGACGCGTGAGCTACGTCATCGGGCCCGATGGGTCGCCGTTGACGCTCGCCGACTTGCCGCCGCCTTCGACGCGCCGTTGGGTCATCCGCCGCAAGGCCGAAGTTGTCGCGGCGGTGCGCGGTGGTTTGCTCAGTCTGGACGATGCCTGCAAGCGCTATACGCTGACGGTGGAGGAATTCCTCGCTTGGCAGCATGCCATCGACCGTTTCGGCCTGGCGGGCCTGCGGGCGACCCGCGTTCAGCAATATCGCAACTAAAAGCCCGGTTCCGGTGAGATCCCAGGCGAATTCGTAAACAGCCGGTTAAGCAAAATGGCCTGTACGTTCAATCACGTAGGGCTTTTCCTTTAAGCCTAATTTTACCGTACAGGCGGCAATGTTTGCCTAGCAGAACGGACGGAGCACTTTCCGTCCGCTTTCCGCGAGGAGGACATCTTGCCCGAGTTTTTCAGATCGGTTGGTGCGGCGCGTTTCGGCGTCATGGCCGGCGTGGCGGCGGTGCTGACCGCTTTCTTCCTCTATATAGCGGGCGCCATCACCGAACCGCCCAAGACTATCCTGTTCTCCGGCCTGGAGTCGCGCGACGCCGCCGCCGTGACCGGCAAGCTCGACAGCATGGCCGTCAAATACGACGTCAAGGAAAACGGCACCATTCTGGTGCCGGCCGACCAGGTCACCAAGCTGCGCATGGCGCTGGCGCAGGACAATCTCCCCGCCGCCGGTGTGGGCTATGAGATTTTCGACAAGTCCGACACCTTCGGCACCACCGCCTTTGTCCAGAACATCAACCATCAGCGCGCCTTGGAAGGCGAATTGTCGCGCTCGATGCAAACCATCGAGGGCATTCAGGGCGCACGCGTGCATCTGGTGGTCCCCGAGCGTCAGATCTTTTCCCGCGACGACCAGCAGCCCAGCGCCTCGGTGGTGCTCAAGACCAGCGGCAAGCTGGATCGCGGCCAGGTAAGGGCGGTCCAGCATCTTGTGGCGGCGGCGGTTTCCGGCATGGGCGCCGATCGCGTCGCGATTGTCGACGATCGCGGCAACCTGCTCGCCGGCGGCGACAACCGTTCCGGCCCCGATGCGCTCGCGCGCAGCCAGGATGAGGACACCGCCAATTACGAAAATTCGCTGAGAAGCCGCATCGAAGCCATCGTCAGCTCGGTGGTGGGCATGGGCCGCGTCCAAGTCCAGGTTGCCGCCGACATCAATTACAATCACACCCAGACCACCAGCGAGACATTCGATCCCGACAGCAAGGTGGTGCGTTCCACCCAGACGGTGGAACAGAATGCTTCCAACACCCAGGGCGGCAGCGCCGCAGCGGTGTCGGTGGCCAGCGCCCTGCCGGGCGGTCAGGCCGGCCCGGCGCCCGGCGGCGAACAATCCCGGGATTCATCGGGCCGCACCGAGGAAACCACCAATTACGAGATTTCCAAGAAGGTCACGACCTCCACGGTGGACGGCGGCGACGTCAAGAAGGTGTCGGTGGCCGTGGTGGTGGATGGTTCCGGCGACACCGCCGCCACCTACAAGCCGCGCACCGCCGACGAAATGGCCAAGATCACCGCCCTGGTGAAATCGGCCATGGGCTTCGAACAGGCACGCGGCGATCAGGTGCAAGTCACCAACATGCAGTTCGCCCGCATGGAGCAAGCCGCCGGCACCGAAGCGCCCAAGCCGCTTCTGGGCCTGGACAGCTCTTACTGGTTCAAGATCATCGAAGCCGCGATCATGTGCCTCACCGCGCTCTTGATCGGCCTGTTTGTCGCCAAACCGCTGATCGCCCGCATGTTCGCGGCGCAAGGCGCAGCCGGTGGCGGCGCCACGGCCCTCGCCAACGGATCGGTGGTCGCGGGTGCATTGCCGTCTCCGTCCGGCGATTCCGCCGCGTCCGGCGGGCAGGACGGCGCGCCTGCCGCGCTGCCGCGCCCCCCTTCCGGCATCGATATCAGCCAGATCGACGGCCAGGTGCGCGAATCCTCCATCAAGAAGGTCGGTGAAGTGGTCACCGCGCATCCCGAAGAAGCGCTGGCGATCATCCGCACCTGGCTCCATCAACCGGTCTAAATCATGTCCAAACCCGCCAAAGCCGCTGTCAAGGAAGACATCCGCACCCTTTCGGGGGCCGAGCGCGCCGCCATCATCATGCTCTCGCTGGGCGAAGAACATTCGCAGCAGGTCTGGAAGATGATGGACGAGGACGAGATCAAGGAAGTCTCGCAGGTCATGTCGAATCTGGGCTCGGTTTCCGCCGCCCTGATCGAGAGGCTCCTGGTCGACTTCGTCTCCCAGATGTCGGGCACCGGCTCGCTGATGGGCTCGTACGAATCCACCGAACGCCTGCTCGCCAATATCCTGCCGGAAGACAAGGTCGGCTCGA
>CBHTTW010000081.1:0-9447 GCA_966096025.1 uncultured Alphaproteobacteria bacterium
GTTGATCTGATTGAGGGGGCTGTGGCGGTTTCCGCCCAGCACGCCGTTATAGGTCGGCCATTCGCCGGGCCTGGGCTTCAGGATCACGTTCATCGCCGCGGGCGAGACTGTCTCGTCCGACCTTGCGGGCGCGCGCGCGCCGCCACCCAGGCTGGCCAGATAGGCCACCATGTCGCGGCGTTCCTCGGCACCGCCCTTGAAGGGCGGCATGATGGAATTCTTTTCCGGCACGATCTGCGCAACCTGCTTGTCGGTGAGAAAATGCAGCCGGCCGTCCAAGGTCTGCAGTTCCAGATCATGCTCGGCACGGCCGCGCGCGAAACCACGCAGGGTGCTGCCGTCGCGCATGGTCGCAGTGACGACGCGCCAGCTGTCATCCGGGCAGAAGGCCCAGCGCGGACAACTCGCGGTCGTGTGGATGCCCATCTGGGAGGTGGGATTTTCCAGCACCAGCTCCAGTTCGCGCAATGTGGAACGGCGGCCGATGGCGGACAGGTCCGGGCCGTTCGCCTTGCCGCGGCCCTGCACCATATGGCAGCCGGAACATTGCGCCTTACCGAAGAAAGCCGCTTCTCCCGCCGCGACATTACCCGGCGGTTTGGTGTCGAAGGCGGACATGTTCAGGGCGTGAATCCACTGCGCCAGCGCCCGCAACTCGCCATCGAGCAGCTTGAAGCTGGGCATGCCGCCGGATGTGCCGGCGCTGATCAGCTCGCGGATCTGCGCCTCGCTTTGGGTTCGCAGGAAGGGGTTGTTCATCAGCGCGGGCGCCCGGTCGCCGCCGGCCCCGCCTTCGCCATGACAGGATTCGCAGGTGGCGTCGAACCGCTTCTGCGCGGCTGCCAGGTCCTGCGCCAGAGCGGGGGTGCTCCAAAGGGCTGCGACCAGCAATGCGCCGGCGATGTGTTTCATCATCCTGTTGGCACCTTTTCTCGTTATCGGCGGTCAGGCGAGGCTGGGCTGGTTGGCGCGGCGCTTCTTCCAACGATAGGCCGCCAGCGAATTCTTCCAGAAGACCTTCTCCATCACGTCCCGGCCCTTGGGGGTGAAAAATTCAAGGTCCAGGGCTACCAGCTCAGCAAAGCTGCTCATCGGTTCGCTGTTGGTCCAGTCGCTGCCGAACATCAGCCGGTCGGGACCGAAGGTTTCGTAGATTTCGTCCAGGCGTGGCTTGTAGAAGGCCAGGTCCCTGGGAATGCGTCCGCCTGTCTGCACCCGGCGGCCGCGCTCGTCCACGCGTTGGAAGATCGCGGAGAACTTTCCATAAATATGCGGACGCTTTGCCAGCTCCTGCGTGTTTTTTTGCCAGGTGGCGCGCTCGGCGGGGTTGTCGGGGACCTGCGCGGCCGGCAGGTGATTGATCACGACCCGCAGACCGGGAATCCGGTCGGTGATCTGGAGCAGCTGCCGCGCTTCCCGCGCGCCGCTGCCAAAATCCATCGTCAGCCCCGCGTCGGACAGCGCCTTGAGGTCGTCCCAGACTTGCGGCTTTTTGAGCAGCTCTTCGACATTGCGGCCCCAGAGATTGGACACGCGGATGCCGACATAAAGCGGATTGCGGTGCAGCCGCTCCAGATGTTCGCGATAATCGGGATGGCCGAGCAACAGGTCGCCCACTTCGCCGACCATGATGGGCTCGTTCTTCGAAACGTCCATCACCCAATAATTGTCTTCGATCCAGGGGCTGCATTCGGTCTCGATGGCGCCGACCACGCCATGGGGCTCGGCGATCTTGGCATAATCCCCGGGCAGAAAGCGGCGATAGATGCTGGCCGGCTGGTCCTTGTTCGGCCACGGAATGCCCTGCGGGCGCGTGGGGTCATACAAATGTACATGCGTGTCGATGATGGGGATGGAGGATTTCTGGGCCTGGGCGCTTGTCGCGCCGGCGCCAAACGCGGCCGCCCCAGCCGCGGCCGTTATGAAGTCTCGCCTATCCACCTTGGCTCCCTCCCGTGCGCTATTTTGAATGTTTTTGCGCACATCTTGTACCGACGCGATAGAAATTACAGCATAGCGCACAATGCCGGCCGATGCCATAAATCCTGTTCCGACAAAGTCGCCGTCCTTCTCACTTCGTATCGGTTGCGATGCCTCCTGACCCCGCAAAGCTGGTCTATTTCGGCACCGCCGAACCACTCCCGGCGAGCCGGAGCTTTTCCGCAGGCCCGCTGACACTCGATTTTTCGGATGGCGCCGTCCGCCGCCTTTCCTGGCATGGAATTGAAGTGGTGCGCGGCATTGCCTGTCCCATCCGGGACGCCAACTGGGCCACGCATGCCTCGGAATTGGTGGATGAGAGTATCAGGGAGGCCCCCGGTGAATTCGAAATCTCCCAAACCCGCCTGGTCGCGGACGGTGCCCTGCAGGTCAAGCTGGTTTTCATGGGGAATTCGGAAGGGACTTTCCGGGCCACGGCGCAGATGGCGGCCTCGCGTGACTTCCTCACCAACCGCGCGGGATTCACGCTGTTGCATCCCTTGCGGGATGTCGCCGGGACGCCGATGCGCATTCTGCATCCCGGCGGGTCGGCCACCGAGTCCCAATTCCCACCGCTGATTTCACCGGACGAGGTCGCCAAGGACATCGCCGGTCTTCAGCATTCGGTGCATGGAGTCGAGACCGAGATCCTTTTTCACGGCGAGGTCTTTGAAATGGAAGATCAGCGCAATTGGAGCGACGCCTCGTTCAAGACCTATTGCCGGCCCTTGGCGCTGCCCAGGCCCTATCGATTGCAGCAAGGAGAGGTACAGCGCCAGGAGATACACATACGGTTGCGGGGCGCTCCCCCCGCCGTTGCCGCATCCAAAATTGTTGAACCGCAAGGCATGCTGGAATTGCGGGCGGGTGCCGGCACGGTTCCCCATACGGCAATGGCCATCGATGACGGCGAAAAACCGGATGACGGCGCGCGCAAGCTTGCGGGCCTGATCAATCCGGGCATCCTGCAACTGCGACTGACACCGCAAAACGCTGCCGCCCTATGTGAAAGCGCCAAAGCAATCATCGCCGTCACAAAATCCCAGATCGAGCTGGAAATTGTGGTGCCCGAAAACAGTGATCCGCAAAGCGCGCTCGCCCGTGTCGCGGCCGAATGCAGCAAGGCTTCTCTCACTGTCACGCGCGTTCTGGCGCTGCCGGAGCGCTATCTGCTCAGCCATCAGCCCGGCGGTCCTTGGCCGGCGGGACCAACACCGCAGGAACTTTGCCTACTCGCCCGGAAAAATTTCCCTGGCGCGCAGATCGGTGGCGGAGTCTTGACCTACTTCACGGAGCTGAATCGCTGCCGGCCACAGAGTTCGTCCTGCGATTATGTCACGCATGGCTCAACCGCCATTACCCATGCCGCCGACGATCGTTCCGTTATCGAAAGTCTCGAAGGTCTTGCTCACATTTTTAAGAGTGCGCGCGCCATTGCCCAGGAGCGGGATTATCGCCTGGGTCTGGTGGCCATCGGCATGCGCTCCAATCCCTATGGCGCCGCCGTCATGGAGAATGCCCGGCAAAGCCGGATTGCCATGGCCGGCGCGGACCCAAGACAGCGCGGCCTGTTTGCGGCGGCCTGGGCCGTCGGCGCGGTGGCGGCCACAGACGGATATAATGTGTCATCCCTGGCTTTGTCGGCTTTTGTCGGACCTTTCGGCGTGACCCACAGTGACGATGCATGGGGACAGCCTCAATATCAGGAGGCCGGCATGGTGTATCCGCTCTTCCATGTTGTTCGCTTTCTGTCCGCGATGGGCGGACGTGGGCGCCTATCGCTGCCAGGCCTGCCAAACGGGACTACCGGCGTCGCTTGTGCGGAGCCATCGGGTACCCATCTGATCCTGGCCAATCTCGGAACCATGGCTTGGCGCATTCGGCTCCCGCACAAAGCGGACGTTCGCTATTTGAACGGCCGGACGTTCCCGGCCGCGATTGCCGATCCGCACTGGCTCGATACCAGCGAGCCGGAGCATGTCTCCGATGTGACGCTGGAGCCCCTGGGCACCGCCTTCGTCAAAATGCCGGCGTGACCGTCCGCCAGTGTTATGCCGAGCGTTTGCCCAAGCCGTTTCCGGCTACCGCCAGGATCGCAATGATCATGGCGCCCTGCACGACCTCCTGCATGCCGGGCGGCCAGCCGCTGACCTGCATGGTGGTGACAATCAGGACCAGGAGAAGGGACCCGAAGAACGTCCCCAGGGCGGTGGCGCTTCCGCCGGCAATCAATGTTCCGCCCACCACCACGGCGCCCACCGACTGGAGCAGATAGGGTTCTCCCATCTGCAAAAACGCGCCGCCGGCATGGGCGGACAACAGCATGCCGCCAGCTGCGCCCAGCACACTGCTGGTCATGAAGGCCAAGGTGACAGTCCGGCCAACCCGGGCGCCTGCAAGATTGGCAGCGGTCGCGTTCTGCCCGACCGCCATCAGAGTGCGGCCATAGGATGTCGTCTTGATGACGGCGCCCGCACCCGCGATCAATATGAGGGCAAGAATAAGAGCCGTCGGTACACCCGCCAGTTTCGAACTGGAGATGCCGCGCAGGATGGAGCTGACGGTAAAGACTTCCAATTCCCGGTTGGCGATCAAGGTTGCGCTGTCGAGGACATAGCCGATGGCAAGGGTGGCGATGATCGCCGGGATGCGAAGCTTCACGACCAGCAAAGCGTTTGCCGCGCCCGCCGCCAATCCGATCGCCAGCACCGCCGGCAGCGCCAGCAGGAGGCCGGCATTGGTTCCCTGGGAAAGGATCATGGTGACAAAGGCCGAAATCGTCATGACGCTGGGAATGGAAAGATCGATATTGCCGCCGCCGCTCGCCACCACAAACATCTGGCCGATAGCCACGATCGCCAGGAATGACGCAGAGGTGGCGACGCCGGAAAGACTGTTCAGGTTGAAATGGCTGGTGACGATCGACAGCAGAAGCCAAAGCAGCGCCACCCCGGCCGCGGCAAAGCTCCAGCGATTGTCGCGCATCCAGGCCAGGCTTTTCCCAAGTCCCGTCATGGTGTGCTCCGGGAAAATAGTGTGCGCAAATACAGAATCCCGATCAGGAGGGCGCCTTGCACCAGGGCGTTATAATCCGTGCTGACGTTCAAAAGGCCCAGCAGGCTGCCGACCAGAGACAGGCTGATCGCGCCGAACAAGGTTCCCAGCGGTGTTATGCGGCCGCCCATCAGGGGCGAGCCGCCTATCACCACCGCCGCGATGCTGAGCAGGGTGTAGGAGGTTCCGGCATTGATGTCTGACGCCGTGTTGATGGCGGTCATGGCCAGCCCCGCGGTCAGCCCAAACATTCCGGCAATGGCATAGCGCGCCAGGGCGGCAGACAAAGGCGGCCATCCGATTTGCACCATGGACCCCGGGTTGGCGCCGAAGCCGCGCAGCACCACGCCGCGCCGTGACGCGTTGATCGCCATGGCAAGGATGGCCGCGGCAAACAGGCAAAGCGCGGAGGCCGGAATACCGGCAAGGCTGAACGCCGCCAGGTTGGCAAGCCAGCCGGGCGAGCTTCCGCCAGGGGTCTGTTGCAAGGTGTAGCCTATGCCCAGCCATATAAAAGACGCGCCGAGGGTGACGACAATCGCCGGAACGGACCGCGCCTGGATCAGCAGGCCGAACGCCATGTATCCGGCCAGCGCCAAGGCCAGGAACAACCAACCGGTCGTGGGATCGCTCACCAGCCAGGTCGCGCCAATCACATTGGTAAGGCCGGCGAACGCGCCGATGCCTAGGTCGATTTCACTGCCACCGATGATGAACAGCTGCGCCAGGGAGATCAAAACCAGGGGAATGGCGGCGGTCATCAATAGGTCAAGGCCCAGGGCGGAGACGGCATTGCGGTTGAGAAGACCGATGACCAGCAGCATCAGGGCCGCGGTTATAAAGGGCATCACCGACAAGGGATTGAGGCGTGCGGCTGCCGCGCCGGTTTGCGGCATTGCAGTGGCTGTTGCGGCATCTCTCTCCGCGAAGGATGCATTGACAATGGCGTCCTCGGTGAGGTCGCCGCCGGTCAGGGTGCTTTGAATGGCGCGGTTGTGAAATAACAGGACATAATCGCATTCGGCGAATTCGATGGTCTCGGAACTGTACCAGACCACCAGCTTTCCGGATTCGGCGATCTTGCGGATCAAGCGGTAGAAATCGCGCTTGATCTGCACATCCACGCCCCGCGTCGGATCGTCCAGCAGAAGAATCTCGCAATTGGTCATCAAGGCGCGCGCCATCAGCACTTTCTGCTGATTTCCGCCCGACAGCTCCACAATGGGAGAGTCCAGCCGATCCATGGGGACCTGCACGGCGGAGAGCCATGGCTCGGCCGCGCCTTTTTCCGCGCTGCCGCCGATCGCGCTTCTGTTGGGCGCCGAAGCGATGACGCCGATGGTGGCGTTTCTCAGCACATCCCAAAGCGGAAAGATGCCTTCCGCCTTGCGGTCCCCGGGGACGTAGGAGGCGGTGCCGTGGCAGGCCAGCCCATCAGCCTGGCCGTTGCGGGCGGCCTGATAGAGGGCGCGGAGAAAATCACGCTGGCCGCTTCCTTCAAGCCCGCCCAGTCCGACAATCTGCCCTGCCCGTAATTGGTCGGCCTCCCCCGACCAGGGTGCGCCTATCTCGACCAAGGCCCTGCCGGCCTTGTTGACTGCCACGCGATGAAGCCGCTGGAGTTCCTGGCCCGCTTCACCCGCCATTGCGGTGACCATCTCGGGCACGCCGATGTTTGCCGCATCGGTGTCGCGCACCAAAACGCCATTGCGCAAGACAAGGATGCGTGCGGCGATGGCGGCGACTTCCTTCAGCTTGTGGCTGATGAAAATGACGGCGACCCTGGCGGCGGCGCGGGCCCTTATAAAGTGTGCAAGCTGTTCGCCGCGCATACTGTCGAGCGAGGATGTCGGCTCGTCCAAAATCAAGACCTTCAGAAGCGGATCGCATGTCGCACGGGCGATCTCGATCATCTGACGCTGCGGCAAGGTCAATTCCGCCACCGGCTTGCGGACATCGATGCCGCTATCCGGAAAAATCGCCTGAAGACTGTCCAGCGCCATGCTTGCGTAGTGCCGCAGCCACAGCGGATTAAGGTCGATGCGCCCCGGCTGTTCGATATAGAAATTCTCGGCAACGCTGAGGCTGTCGCACAAGGACAGTTCCTGATGCACAAAGCGGATACCCAGCTTTCGCGCCTCTTGTGGAGAGAAAGTGGAAAAATCGATCGGCTTGCCGCCGATTTCCAATTCGCCCGCATCCGGTAGGGTGACGCCGGCCAGAACGCGCATCCAAGTGCTTTTACCGGCGCCATTGGCGCCGATCAGACCGACAATGTCGCCGGCGGCCACGGTGAAGGATAGCCCGTCGATCGCGCGGGTCGGGCCATAGGACTTTGTTACTCCGGAAAGCCGCAGCAGCGCCGGTTGGCGCGGATCGGGCATTGGCTGCGGACTGTCGTCTGACATGCCGTCCGCCCGGTCAGTTTTTCTGGTTGAGCAGGTTGCGGCGAACCCAGTCCGCCGAATACTTCGATGCGACGGCGGTGCCCGGTTTCAGCCCGGAAAACTGCTCCACCGTATCGTTGGTGACGGTGGAGGCCGACATTTTCATGTATTTGGGCACCTTGCGGCCATTGACGATGTCCAGCGCAACCCAAAGAGCGGCCTGACTGATGCTGGGGGCGGCATTCATGGAAAGCGTTTTGTAGCCGCTTTTCTGCTTCCGCTGGATCCACCAATGGACGAAGTTGGCATCGCCGTCGCCGGATATCACCGGCATCTTGCCCGCCCCTCCGAACTGTTCGAAGGCCTGCGCCACGCCAAAGGAACCGTCGCCGATGACACCGGCAATCGGCGGCAGGCTGGGCAGGACATTGCTGACGACCGATTGGGTGACGGCGGCGGTGGCCATGCCGTATACGGTGCTGACGACCTTGATATCGGGATAGTGCTTCAGGGTCTCGACCTGTTGCTCGTACATCAATTTGTCGGGCGCGGAACCCCTGACCCCGCGCACGATGATGACATTGCCCTTGCCGCCCATCAGTTTGGCAATGCCGCGCACCAGCGGCCTCTGCCAATTGGCGAAATCCCAATCGATCTTGTAGGCGCAGGGCGCGCTGGCGATGGAGTCGAAGGCAACGACAATGATTCCGACCGCGCAGGCTTTCTGCACCACCCCGTTGAGGGCGGTCAAAGACGCGGCGTCGATCAGAATGACGTCGGGCTTGCGCAGGATCAGGTCGATCATCTGGGAAATCTGCGCGCTGACGGAATTGTCGCCATTGAGCACGATATAGTCGGAAATCAGCCGGTCCTTCTTTGCCTGGTCAGCGGCCTTGCGGAAGGCGTCCACCATCTGATGGCGCCAATTGTTGCCGTAATAGGCATTGGAGAGCGCTATCACCGGCGGCTTTGCGGCGGCGGCGGATGGTATCGCCAAAGCCGCGGCGATGGCGGCCAGAATGACGGTTCGGGTCAGCGCGAACGGCAATCTATTTGACCAATTTCCGCATGTGGGAGAGGCCTTCGCTCAGTGCCCGCTGGAGCAGGAGGTGATCGACGCCGTAAGCGATGACGCGGAACCCCTTGGCCAAATAATTTTGCGCCCAGACCTCGTCCGCCGCCATCATCCCTGCAACCTTGCCGTGCCGGTTGGCGGCCTGAACGATGGTATCGACCGCAAGCAGGTAATCGGGATTGTCGAACTGGCCGGGAATGCCCATGAAATTGGTCAAATCGAAATGGCCCATCCAGACGACATCGATTCCGTCCACCGCGGCGATCTCATCCACCGCCGCAACCCCGGCAACGGTTTCCACCAGGGCGATGACCAGGGTGCGCTCATTGGCTGCCGCGATCTTGTCGGCCACCGGGCCGCCCGCATAATCGTCATGCGCCATGCTGAAGGCGGCGCCGCGCCGCCCCGCCGGGGGATAACGCGTGGCGGAGACGATCTCGCGCGCCTGCGCCGCGGATTCGACCATCGGCACCATGATACCCATCGCGCCCATATCCAGGCAGCGCGCGATGAAGTGATATTGCAGCGCCGGAACCCGGACCATGGGGACGAGGCCGATGCCGCGGCAGGCCGCGATCTGGCCTTTGAGGGTTTCGATGGTTACGCCGGAATGTTCCATGTCGAACAGGATGAATTCCGCGCCGGCGGTTTTTGCGATCTGCGCCATGCCGGGTGTGAAGAACTCGAACACCATGGTGCCAAAGGCATACTTGCCCTCGCGCAAGTCAGACTTGACCGGATTTTTCCTCATCGACATTCCCCAGCGCGATTTTCGATTTATGAGTATTGCGGTCCTGATCCGGACGCATGGGACCCTCCAATACTTGCTCGAATTCGGCATTTTCGGCAACATGCTGCTCAGGACATGCCGCATAGCAGCAAAAACAAAATGGGTGGGCGCATGCTTTTTGTGATCTTGGTGGATTTCCATCTCAAGCCGGGCGTGCAATC
>CBHTTW010000082.1:0-9360 GCA_966096025.1 uncultured Alphaproteobacteria bacterium
GCAGGCGGATCGCCGCGAAGTCCATCGGATAGGTATAGTCGATGGCGGCGCTGTACGCGTTCCTCGGCGTGAAGACGATGAACACCGGCTGGACGATATTGTTGAAGGGATTGAGGGTCGGCGGGATCTTGGTGAAGGTATAGGCATAGGAACCCGAGACATTCAGGCCGGGCGCCAGGTTCGCTTCCGCTTCCAGCTCCAGGCCGGTGATCTTGGTCACGCCGGGCGCATTGATCGCTTCCAAGGTGTTGCGGGTCGAACCATTGGCCTGCGGCGTCACCAGGTTGAAGTCGATCTGGCTGCCGGTGCGGTCCATGGTGTAGATCGCGCCATTGACGCGCAGCATGTCGAACCATTCCGTCTTGAAGCCGATTTCGTAGGAGTCCACGTCTTCCGGACCGAAGGAGCGGAAGGTCAGCGAACGCGAGCTGGCGCCGCCGGCGCGGTAGCCCGAGGCATATTTGGCATAGACGTTGATCTTGTCCGTGACATCGGCTGCCAGGGTCACCATCGGATTGAAGCGGTTGTCCTTTTCCACAAACTGCAGATTGGTCACCGCATTGGACACGCGATAGAGCGTGCCCTTCTTGTTGTCCCAGGTCTGGCGCGCGCCGAAGGTCAGGTGGAACATGTCATCGAAGATTTCCGGCGTGTAGGTGAACTGGCCATAGACCGCCGAGCTTTTGGCATAGGCGACACTGGCGCGGTCCAACGAACGGCGGCCCGGAATGGTCGGGGTCGGATCGTTGATGGTGTAGCCCAGGCTGCTGGCGGTCGGGATGCCGGTCGTCCAGGTGTTGGAGCTGGGGGTCGCGGCTTCTTCCTGGGCCTTTTCCTGGAAATAATAGAGACCGCCGACATATTGCACGCGATTGTCGAACAGATCGCCCACGGCCTGAAGTTCCTGGGTGAACTGGTGCTGCCAGAGCTGCGAAAGGCTGTAGCGGCTGAAGGCGGTGTTGGTGGTGAAGGCCGGAACGCGGTGGGCGCCGCCGGCATTGTCCCACTGATCGGTGAAGACGTTGCGGTATGCGCTGATGGAGCGGACCTGCATATTGTCCAGCGCATCCCATTTGACGGTCAGGGCATGGCCGCTGATGACGTCGACACTGGGCTGCTGCGGCACGCCAATATCGGCGATGCTCATGCGCTCGCTGCCCTGCACTTGCACGATGGCGGGAAGCGGACGGATCTGGCCGGACGGCAAGGTGCCGGTGGCCGGGCCGATCACCCGGTTCTGCACATTGTAGTTCAGCAGCTGGCTGTAATAGGGCGTGTTTTCGTCATGGGCATAGTCATAGGAATAATCGACCTGGACGCTGTCGACCGGATTCCAGCGATTGCTGATCTTGAAGCCCTTGCGATTGTAATAGCCCCAGCCCGTCGAGCCCGGCAGCGGATCGCGGGTGATGGGATTCTGGTGCTGGATGATGCCGTCCAGCTTGGTGGCGATGCCGAACACGGCCGGCAGGTCGAGATGGGCTTCGCTGTTATAGCTGCCCAGGTTGCCGGCGCCGGCCAGCATGCGCAGGCCGAACTGGCCGGTGGGGGCGCGGGTGACGATGCTGAGCGCGCCGCCTTCGGTGTTGCGGCCGAACAGGGTGCCTTGCGGGCCCTTCAGCACTTCGATGCGTTCGATATCCAGAAGCGCGGCGTTCAGGCCCTGCTGGCGGGCGAGATAGACGCCGTCGATATAGACGCCGACGCCCTGCTCGCGGGCGGGCTGGTTGGCGTCGAGCGGAACGATGCCGCGAATGCCGATGGTGAGAGCGGACTGGCGCGCCTCGAAGGTGGCGACGCGCAGGCCCGGAATGGCGCCGTCATTCAGGTCGAGCAGGCTGCCGATATGGCGGTCTTCCATCATGGCGGGAGAGACGACCGAGATCGCGATCGGCGTCTTCTGCAGGTCGGTGTCGCGCTTTTCCGCGCTGACCGTGACCATTTCCAGACCGCCGGCATATTCGCTGCTGTTTGCCGCTAAGGTTTGGCCCTGTGCCCAGGCGTTGGACGCAGAAACAGAAAGCAGCGCGACGATTGCCGCGCCGCAGCGAAGTGACACTTGCATGAAGAAACCCCATCAAATTTTTGATGAGCAGGGTTTCTCAGGCGGGCATGATGGGAACTTCTCACTTTTGTGAAGTTTTTATGATGCGTAGCGCGCCGCTTTCGGCGCACCACAAAATATGCCGGATTTGCTTGGCGTAGAGCAATCCGCCGCAGTTTGGCGCCGCGCTTTCGATTTCCAAAACATTGCCGCCCGGCAAGCCGGCTGCTTAGAGTGCAACCATGGAACCGCATCGCCCGCCGCCCTGGCTCGATCTTCTCAACGCCTTGCAAAAAGAATGGCGCGAATCCGAAATCCAGTTCGGGCGCAATCCCGACACGGCCATCGAAGCGGTCTTGCGCGAGGCCGGCAAATGGCCCCTGCCCGGCCAGGCCTCGCATCATCGTCACTGATCGCGTTTCAGGATTTCAACACCCGCATCGCCGAGCCCGGCTTGCCCGAATTGAATTCCAGAATATCGCCGGGCTGGCAGTCGAGCGCCGCGCAGATCGCGGCAAGGGTCGAAAAACGGATCGCTTTGGCCTTGCCGGTTTTCAGGATCGACAGATTGGCCAAGGTGATATCCACCTTCGCGGCCAAATCCGTCAGGGTCATGCGTCGTTCGTACAGCAACTCGTCCAGCTTGACGGTGATCTCCACGGCTACACCGTGCCTTCAAGCTCGTCGCGCATCTGGGTGCCGTGCTTGAAAATGCGCGCCAGGACAAAGACCAGCAGCACCGCCAGCAGGCCCACCGGATCGGGCTCGGAACCGCCGCTCAGGTTCATTCCTTTCGGCAGGTTTTCGGGCACGATCCCGGCGATCACGATCAGGGTGAGGAACTGCACCACCATGATGCCGAGCAGGCACCAGCCGATCCGCTTCAGCCGCTCGGCATTCTCGCCGACAAAGGGATCGCCGGCGACGGCGGTATCAACGATCCCGCTGGTGGCCTTTACCGCCAGAAGGACAAAGATCATGCAGATCAGCCCGCCACCCAGGGCGAACAGCGCCGCCCCCAACACGGGCACCAGCGGCATGGCATGGAGCTCGGCCGGGATATCCAGTTGCGCCAGCAGGCTGGGCGCCACCAAGGCGGCAACCAGCCCGACCACCACGGCGCCCAGCGCCAGGGTCAGCACGGCAACCAGAAACCAACAGAACCAGGTCGCGATCTTGAGCAGCAGGCTGGTCACGGAAAACAGGCGTTGGTTGGCAGGCATCGGCCCCTCCTGGATTGGATATATCGGTATCCAATAACCAATATATCGATCTACGAGATGATACATATCGATATTCGATATACCAGTCAAGCCCCCTCTTTTGCCGATCGGTCCTTGGCTTGCGCGTCCAGCAACAAAAAGCCCGCCATGGCTGTGGCGGGCTTTTCGAACGATAGAGCAATAATCCCCGTCAACCGCGGACGGCGGCGATCTCGTCCTTGAGCTGAAGCTTGCGCTTCTTCAGCCGCGTGATCACCAGATCGTCGCTATTGCCGTTCGCCATCAGCGCGGAAATGGCCAGATCCAGATCGTCATGCTCGGCGATCAGATGCGCCAGGCGGCGCGAGATGGTGACAGCCGGCGGCACATTCAGCCCGGCATAGTCGGGCAGTTCGGCTTGCTCGGATTTACGCAATCTAGAAACGCTCATGGAGGCACCCCTTCAAAATGAAAGTCTGCTTCCTTGCCGGCACCCCATTAACCCGTCCGCCTTGTGGTCACCCGACTCGTGCGGGCGTTTGGCGCTGTATCATGGTTAACAAATGGTTAATAACACCAAAAAATGGTTAATGTCAATTTTTTCCGTAGACGGAGGATCAGGATTCTCCCCGCCACCGCGCCGGCACCAGCGGCTGCACGCGATATGCGCGATGGCCGTAGGCGATCTCGCGCCAGATCCAAAGCGACGACAGAAGCGCGATCAGCAAAAGGCCCGTCATCGCCGCCGGCGCGACGGCCGCATCGCGCGACAGCAATTGCAGCGGCGCCAGCACAATGATCGCCAGGGCGTAGCCGAACTGCGCCACCCGCATGCCCCAGCGCAAGGCGGCGGGAAAATAGAGCAAGGGAAAAATCAGCGGCGCCAGGAAAGCAGGCGCCGGCATGGCATCGCCCGCGATCTCCAATATCAGGCGGAACAGGCTCAATGAAAGTCCTTGCGCGCAAACCAGCAGCAGAACCAGCACCAAACTCAGCCGCGCACCGGACAGCGGCAAGGCGCGAAACACCCGCATGCCGGTGGCCAGATTGGTCACCGCCACTTGCGCGCTGGTCAATCCGAAGATCCAGCCGAACAGCGCCAGATCGAAATGCGGCATGAAATATTTCAGCCCCAGGCAGCCAAACGCCATCAGGCTCCACAGCCACAGCCAGACACCCAGATTGGCCCGCAGCAACACGGCCCAGCCGGACAGGCGCGACGGTGCTCCTCCTCCGGCGCCGGACGGCGCCGCCCAGATCGCGCTGGACTGCGGCAAGGGCCAACGCCCCGCCGTCATATAGAGAAGCATCGCGGCGAGGATGGCGGCGGGAATGGCCATTTCCAGGCTGGGCCGAAGATCGCCGCGCTCCGAAACCGCGATGCGGAAATACAGCAGCAGCAAAGGCAGCACGATCAGCCCGCTCCAGCGTCCCCATTTGCGCCGCGCCAAAGGTATCGCCATCCATACCACGGCCATCAACACGCAAACCGCGCCCTGCCCGCCCCAACTCAGGCCGATATCGCGCCAGGACGCATGGCGCACACCCAGCGCCATCGCCATCAAGACCGATGCCGCCATCAACAGGCCCAGCAACACAACCGGCGCGCCCACACTGTGCCACCAGCGCGCCCGGTCGATGTCGTGCGCCGTCACCGGCAGCATGCGCCATACCGGCAGCCTGGGCGCGATCACCGAACCATTGATCGCCAGCAGCACACCCGGCATCAGCATGGGATTGCCGGCGGGTTGGCTGATCCAGGCGAAATCCAGGATCAGGCCCAGCACCGCCTGAAACACCAGATAGCCCGCCATCAAGGGCGGTATGTCGGCCACCAGGCGGCGCACCGCATTGCTCATGCGCCGGCCGCGATCAGCGAAACGAAAATCTCCTCCAGTGACTTGGGCGCATGGCGCGCCACCAGCTGTGCCATCGGTCCGCCCGCGATCAGCTTGCCCTTGTTCAGGACGGCGACATGATCGGCCAGCTTTTCCAGATCGGACAATTGGTGGGACGAGATCACCACCGTTCTGTCGCCACGTTTCACGAACTCTCGTATCTCGCGGAACAGCAGCAAACGGGCATTGACGTCCAGCCCCACCGTGGGCTCATCCAGCAAAAGCAGCTCGGTGTCGCGCGACAGGGCCATCACCAGCGACAGCTTGATCCGCGCCCCGAAAGACAGAGCGGCGATGCGTTCCTTGCGGGCGACGGAAAATTCCTCCAGCAGCCGGTCGCAGCGCGCACTGTCCCAATCGGGATAAAAGCCGCGCACAAAATCCAGCGCCCGGCCCACACTGCCCCAAGGGGTGAAGTTCAAATCCGGGCTGACATAGGCGATCCGGCTTTTGATCGCCACTTCGTCGCGCGGCATGACATTGCCCAACACCCGGATTTCGCCGCGATCCGGCGCGCCCATGCCCATCAGCATGTCGAGGGTGGTGGTCTTGCCCGCGCCATTGGGGCCGACAAAGGCCAGCACCGCGCCCTGCGGCACGGAAAGTTCCAGCGGCCCCAGGACGAAATCGCCCAGCCGCCGTTCCACGCCCTTCAATTCGATCGCATGCATCGCGCAATTCCTTCCCGCGCACAGTAAGCGCAAGAAGGCGATGCGCAAAATTCCACGGCGGGGCCCCGGTTTTCCCGGGCCCCGCTACCCGGAACGGGGAGTTGGACGGTTTGGTATCGGCGGCAGGCGCCGGAACAAGCGCCGTGGTTTGCGCGGGCGCGCCCGTGGCGGTGTTGAGCGGGATCATGGTGATGTTGACCACTGAATCATACTTGTTGTCCGCGCCATTGGCCGAATCCACGATGGAGGAAATGCCCGCTGTCAGCAGCAGGTCGACCGCGACATTGGCCGCGATGGTGGCCGAGGTGCCGGAATTGTTGACATAGGCGGCGTCCTGATAGCCTTCCTTTTTGCAGGTGATGGTCAGGTCGTATTTGCTCTTGCGCACTGTCAGCTTGCCGGGCGTGGAATCCACCGTGCCCATGTCCCTGCCGTCCTCACGCATGAAGGCGCAACGCGCGCCCGTCGGATTGGTGACAACCGAAATATCCTGAGATGTGCCTTCAAAGACGCTGACGCATCCGGACAGGCAGATGGCAGCGAACGAGACGGCGACAGCCGCCCCAATGGAATTCTTCATGTGATGAGGCTCCCCAGCCCTGTGATCGAGGCGTGTCATGCCCGCCCCCCGGCCACACACTATCAGTCTACGGATTTTCTCCAAGGCGAAGCGCGCTGAACTGACAATGCGTCATATGTCGATTTGACGACATGTCATCAGACAAAGCCGCAATTGCCGTACAAAAGCTGCTTCGCGGCGTGTGTGTTCTTCTGCATGACAGCCCCTTTGCCGGGAAGCGAACGCCTCACGCCGCCTGTTGCAGCTTGGCGCGCGTCTGGTGGCGCGGCAGGGTGATGGTGACGGTGGTGCCTTCATCCTCGCGGCTTTGCACCACCATCTTGCCGTCATGCTCGCTCACCAGCGCCTTGACCAGGGACAGGCCAAGGCCGGTGCCTTCGCGCGCCACATGCGGATTGTTGGTGGCCTGTTCGAAGGGCTGGCCGATGCGTTCCAGCACATCGGCGGGAATGCCCGCGCCCTCGTCGCGCACCGAGAATTGCACCGTCTCGCCCAGATCCTTGAGGCTGACGGTGATGATGCCTCTTTCTTCCGAGAACTTCACCGCATTGGACAGAAGATTGATCAGTATCTGTTTGCAGGCGCGGGCATCGGCCATCACCAGGGTGGCGGCGCCGGGCAGATCCGCCTCCACCACGATCTGGCGTGCCGCGGCCTTGGGCGCGATCAGGGGCAGGCATTCCTCGAAACAGGCCTTGAGGTCGAACTCGCGGAAGTCCGCCTGGAAGCGGCCGGCCTCGATCTTGGCCAGGTCCAGAATGTCGGCCACCAGGCTGAGCAGATGGTTGCCGGAATTGTTGATCAGCTTGGCATATTCCAGATAGCGCTCCGACAGGGCGCCAAAGGTGCCGTGCATCATCAATTCGGAAAAACCGATCACCGCGTTCAGCGGCGTGCGCAGCTCGTGGCTCATATTGGCCAGGAATTCCGACTTGACCTTGCTGGCGGCCTCGGCGGTTTCGCGCGCCACCTGGTTCTGCAGCAATTCGCGTTCCAGCCGCCGGCGGTCGTCGGCCATTTTGCGGAAGGTTTTCAGCGCCTGGGCAAAGCGCCCGATTTCGTCGCCGCGCGCGCTGATCGCCAGCACCCGCTCGATGTCGCCGGGCTCGTTATGGGTGATGGCGTGGGTGATCTGCTTCAAGGGGTAGATCACCCGCCACAGGACCAGGAAGGCGGTGAGCAGCGCCAGGCTGATGCAAATCGCCATCTGCGCCAGCGCCGCCTTCAGATCGCGGCGCGCCTGTGCCAGGTTTTCCATCGAGCGGGACTCGGCCGCGGCCAAGGCCGCACGCGACACTTCCATCAGGCTGTTGAGCGCCGGGGTGGACAGGGTCAGCCACTCAGGCCCGCTGATATTCAGCTTCTGGTCCCGCTCCATCACGTCCAGCACATGGGCGCGCAGGCGCGAATAACGGCCGAAATATTCCTCATTGGCCTTGGCGATCGCCATCTTCAGCGGTGTCGCCATGCCGCCGGCCTCGACCGCCTTCTCGATCGACAGCCAGGGCGCCTCGGTGCGGCCGCGTATCTTGATCAGATCGTCGCGCTCGGCCTGGGTCGGCTTGTGCGGCCAGGAGATGAAATTGGCATAGTTGCGGCGCTCGCCGCCGGCATCGACCCGGACGCGCCAGGCGATGTCGCTGATGCGCATCATCTCGCTGCGGAAGGAGCCGGTGGCCGCGATCTGGCGCGACAGGGTCATGGCCTGGCTGTCGATGCGGTCCAAGGTGGCATAGACGGAGTTTTGCGGATCGACCAGAAGATGCGGCGGGCGCTTGTCGCGCGGCAGCTGGGAGGCGGCCAGCACGGCGGGAAACAGCTGGCGGTCGAACACCGTCATGCCCCGCTTGATCTGGCGCGCCAGGTCCGGCGGCACCTTGTCCTCGCCCAGCGCCGCGATCTCGTGCTGGATATGGCCCATCGCCTGCAGGGTGCGGCCGTGCAGCAGTTTGAGGCGCGCCAGGGTGGCGGCATCCGCGATCTTGGGTTCGGCGATGGTGGTGTCGATCACGCCGAGCTCGGCGCGCAAGGCTTCGCGGATCGAAACGATATCGCGCGCCACCCGCGCGCTGGCGGCGACGCCGGCGGCATCCTGCTCGCGGCGCCAGGCATTGTCGGCGGCGACGGCGAACACCGTCACCAGCACCACGACCATGGTGCCGGTGGCCAACGACAACAATGTTGATACGGAATAAGTGCGCTTCACGCGCGCTCCCCAGCACTCCCCGCATGGAGATTAGGCAAGGAGGCGTGGGAAAAGCGTTAAAATGACCGCCATGCGACGGTCAGGGATTACACCCTGTTTACGCTGGTTAAGCCCGGCTTAAAGCGGCTCTTTGGGCGGAATGCGCGCCACCGCCTGGGCAAGTTCCCCGGCCAGGCGCTTGGCCGCCCCCGCGCTCTCCTGCCCCGACGACAACAGCACCAACGCGTCGATATGCGAGATCACCACCTGGACGGCGCGGGCATCGCGCACATGCTCCTTGAGCAGACTCTCCAGCGAGGCGCAGATTTCGCCCAAACCCTGGCGGCCCGCCATCGCCGAGCTGCCGCGCAAATCCACCACCTGGGAATAGAACTCATCCCACACACCATCCGGTGCGCCCGAAAGCCGGCGGCGCAGGTCCGCCAGCTCGCGCAATCGCGTCCCCAGATAATCGCCGAAGCTTTCCTGCACCTTTTCGGCCGCCGCTTCGGCACGCTTGACCAGCGTGGTCAGCGGCACCGCATTGGGTCCCGATATGCGCTGCAGCAGGGAAGGTTTACTCAACGGCCCACATCTCCTTGGGCCCGGCATCCGCCAAATGCCCCTTGTCCTTCACGATCACCTTGATCAGATGGTTCATCAAGGTCTCGCTGGAGAAAGGCTTGACGATATAGCTGTCGGCGCCCTCGCCCAGCGCCAGGGTGACGTCTTCATTGGCGTTGTGGCCGGTCACCATCACGAAGGGAATATAGGCCAGGC
>CBHTTW010000083.1:0-9357 GCA_966096025.1 uncultured Alphaproteobacteria bacterium
CCCAGCCATACCGCCAGCATCGCGGCCAACAGCACGGGAGAAAAAGGAATCAGGATCATCAGGCTGACAAGGATGTCGAACAGCCGCTTGAGGGCCCGGCCGATCGGGCTGATCTGAAATCCATCGGAATAAAGCATCCAGGCCATGTCCAGCCGCTTGATGTCGATCCGCGAAATTTCCTTTTCCAGGAAGCTCATATACTGGGTGACGGGATAGCCGTTGGCGCGGCAGGTGATCAGCGAATCCAGGGTCATGCCGCGCCGTTCGTCGGGCGCGACAATGATTTCTTCCGCCCGCACCCGCTCGGCCAGATTCAGGAGATTATGCGACGCCAGGACAATATGGCTGTCCGGATCGTCCGCCAGGCGCGGATCGACCGCGCCAAAGCTTTCCTCATGCACAAAAGTCAGATCGTAATGCAGGCTGCGGCCCTGGCCGCGCAGGATTTGCAGCAAGTCCCAGGCCCGTTCTCCCGCCCCGATTATCAGCAGCCGCGAACGGAACAAGGAATGGCGCCGCAGCAGCGCGAAGATGGCGCGCGCGACAATCGCGCAGCCGGCAAAGCAAAGCCCGGCGGCGACACAAAGGATGATGGAGTTGGTCCAACCCAGCGCCGCCGTCACGAAGCTGGAAGCGGCAAGCGAAAGCGCGGTCACCATCGGAATGCGCCGGTACGCCTTGTCCAGCTCCGCGACGCATTCCCGGCGGTACAGGCCCATCGCATAGAGCATGCCCAGTTGCACCAGCGCGAACATCACGATCTGGAGCGGGAACAGGCCGCCATCTTGCACCAAGCGCAAGGTCACGGGCCAGAAAATCGCGATGGCGAACGCATCCATCAGAAACAAAGCGACGCCCGCGGTCATAACCCCTGCCCCAAACATGATTGGACTTTCGGTCCGGAAAATGGCCCCGCACCGCGGCCGCCAATGTGCGGGGGGCCGGGTGAATGTCCGGTAAAAAAGGCGGAAAACCGCCCCAAAAACGCGCAAAAAGCCCGTCGAGGCGCAAAAAGCGGGACTTCCGCGCCCTCTGCCGCGCCCGCAGAGCGCGAAATCCCGCCGGCCGCGGCAACCCTTGTCATCTCGACCGGGCTTGATAGGGTAAGCCCTTCAATTGTCTGAGTTATAAAAAAGGCCGCCAGGGTGCAGCCTGACGGAGGGATGGTTCATGAAGATTTCGCGCAGAAAAATGCTGGCGGCTTCGGCGGCGGCGCCCATGCTGATGGCGGGTGGCCAAGCCCAAGCGGCGACCGCCAGCATCCGCATTCACAGCGAGCGGCATCGCGGGGCGATCGACCGCATGATCTTCGGCAACTTCATCGAACATCTGGGCCGCTGCATCGACGGCGGCATTTTCCAGGAAGGCTCGCCTTTGTCCGACAAGCGCGGCTTTCGCAAGGATGTGCTCAAGGCCGTCAAGGACATGAATGTTCCCATGCTGCGCTGGCCGGGGGGAAATTTCGTCTCCAACTACAATTGGCGCGACGGCATCGGACCGCGCAATGCCCGTCCCAAACGGCTGGAAATGGCCTGGGGCACGGTGGAGACCAACCGTTTCGGCACCCACGAATTCCTGGACTATATCGAAGAGACCGGATCGGAACCTTATATCTGCCTGAACCTGGGCACCGGCACCTGGTCGGACGCCCAGCAATGGGTCGAATATGTCAATGGCGAGCAAGACACCGCCATCGTCGCGGAGCGCAAGAAGAACGGCCGCGAAAAGCCCTGGAAGGTGAAATATTGGGGCCTGGGCAATGAAATGGACGGCTATTGGCAGATGGGTCACCGCTCCGCCACCGATTACGGCGCCTTCGCGCTGGAAACCGCCAAGCTGGTGAAGCTGACCGACAAGGACATCAAGCTGATCGCGGCCGGCGCCTCGAATTTACGTCCCGGCTCCGACTGGATCGCCTGGAACCGCACGGTTCTGGATTATCTCAAGGACTATGCCGACTATATTTCGCTGCATATCTATGTCGGCAACACCACCAACGATTATCCCGATTTCGTCGCCAGCGCGGTCGAGATGGACCGCAAGATCGAAATCCTGTCCGGCCTGATCGACGCCGCCATGTCCAACCGCGTGGAGTTTCGCACCGGCGTGCCGCAGCGCGACGGCAAGAAAATCTACATCGCCCTGGACGAGTGGAATGTGTGGTATCGCGCCCGCGGCGACAGCCAACGCGGCCGCCGCATCCTGGAAGAGCATTACAATCTGGAAGACGCCCTGGTGGTGGCCAGCATGCTCAATTCGCTGGTCAACCATGCCGATGTGGTCAAGATCGCCAATCTGGCGCAGCTGGTGAACGTCATCGCCCCGATCTTCACCAACGATCAGGGCCTGTTCCTGCAGACGATCTATTATCCGCTGCAGCTCTTCGGCAACAATGTGAAGGGCAACAGCCTGCAATTGCTGACCCAGTCGCCGACCTATCAATGCAAGCGCTTCGACAATGTGCCCTATATCGATGCGTCGGGCGCGCTGGACGCAAACCGCCTGGTGCTGAATGTCGTCAACCGCCACCAGGATCAGGCGATGGACGTGACGATCGGGCTGGAGGACAAAAACTTTTCCGGCAGCATCTCGGTGTCGGAGGTCAACGGTCCCGATATCAAATCGATGAATGATTTCGGATCGACTCTGGTCAGCACCAAGACGCGGACAATCAATGCTAGCGGTAACACGCTGACCTACAGTTTTCCGCCGCACTCCCACACCATGTTGGTGGCAACGCTTGCCTAAGCAGGCCGGGTTGCCGATACGCTGGGATCATCGCTTAAAATCAAAGGCTTAAAAACCGGATAGCGCTTCTGCCCGTCCGATACCGACAGGCCACACCGGCGGCGAAAAGCGGTCTCTCATCTGATGAGAGATCATGGCCTCCGGCTTTTGAGCTATTGTGACATTGCGACGATGATTTGCCCCGCATCGCCCGCGACGAAGATCGTGGCAAACGACCAGGGGAACGCTGGCGATGCATTTGATCAAGCGTTGGATTTTTGCGGCGCTGGCATTTGGGGAAATGGACCGGTGGCGACTCCCAAGAATCATTCGGTGATGAAGGCGTTCGCGCTGCTGAAAGCCTTTCGCGATCCCGAGGAATGGGTGACGAGCTGCGAACTCAGCCGCCGCGCCAACCTGCCGGAAGCGTCCGGCTATCGCCTGATTCAGACCTTGGAGGAAATCGGCGCGGTGGCACGCGGACCGCGCGGACGTTATCGGCCGGGCCTGCTGCTTTTGTCGCTATCCCATAATGTGACCTTGGCGGAACTGCTGCGCGACGCCAGCCACGCGCTGATGACCGAGCTGGCCCGCAAGCTGGACCTCACCACCCATCTGGCGGTGCTCGAGCATGGCATGGTGACCTATGTCGCCAAGGTCTCCACCCCCGGCGCTTTCGCCGTGCACACCCGCGTCGGCGCCCAGCTGGAAGCCTATTGTTCAGGTTTGGGCAAAGTGCTGCTGGCGGCGCTGCCCGACGAGCAGATGGAATCCATCATTCTCGACGGCGAATTGATCGCCCTGACGCCTCATACCATCACCAGCCCCGCCGCGTTGCGCGCCGAACTCAAGATGGTGCGCCAACTCGGCTATGCCCTGGACGACCGCGAAAACCAGGCCGATATGCGCTGCGTCGCGGTGCCGGTGCTGGACCGGGAAGGGCGCGCCGTGGCGGCTTTGTCCGCCGCCGATGGCGCCGAACGCATGACTGAGGTATTTCAGCTCAAGGTTCGCGACGCCTTGTTCGACACCGCTTCAGCCTTGCGCCAAAAGCTCTATCCGGTGATCGCGCCGATCCAGTCGCGCAGGCCGATTGCGGCCGAATAAGGCGGCTAACGTCCGGGCACTTTCTTCGCGCCGGCCTGCCAATCGTGAATCGCGCGCACCGCCGCCCAATTGGGCGGCGCGATCAGATTGAAGACATTCAAAGTCAGATTGTCGCGAATGGCGCAAGCGGTGAAGATTTCCAGGCCCAGGGCCAGGGCGATCACGATGCGGGCGCGCACGATGGAGGCGAAGAAAAATCCCGCCGACATGGTGAAGGTATCGCACACCGAATTGAGGACCGAGTCGCCGGCATAACCCGCTGCCAGGGCCTGTTTGCGATAATGCTGGATCACGGCAGGCGAATTTTCGGCGAATTCCCAGGCGATTTCGATCCCCATGGCGAACAACAGGCGCGCGCCCAGCGGCAGCCCCGGCGCCAGCCAGTTGAGCAATCCGAAAAAGATGAAGCCGTGGATGAAATGGGAAAAACTATACCAGTCGCTCAGCTGCTGCGACGTGTCCGGACTGAGCGGATCGCCAACCCAGAGCAGAATATGCCCGCTGGCCGCGATGAAAGGCTGGCCCAGGCCATGCAGCACCAGGATCTGCAACAGCACCAGCAAACCCGCGCCCGCGGCATAGACCCCAACCGGCAATCGGCTCAGCCTCGTGAATCCGGTCTGTGCGGGTACGGTCATGGGCCCCAGCCTTGTGGCGTTTCCCCTATTAGCAGGGAAACCCTGCCAAAACACCTTGCCCCTGATGCATAAAATGCAAGGCAATAAATTCTGTTGCGCTTTACCGGCGGCGGCCATCATGCGCGCATGAGCAGCGCAATGGATATTTCCGTAGCGGGCATGCAAGCCGCGTCGCAATGGTTCAACGCCAGCGCGTCGAATATCGTCGCCATCACCAGCGCGCCGCTCACCCCGCAAGAGCCGGCGGGCAACAGCGCCCCGGCCCAGGGCCCGCCGACTTTCCCGCTGTCTTACAGCGCACAAGCGCCCTACGCCAATATGCAGGGCATGCTGGCGTCGCCGGATGGGGATTTGGCGACCCAGATGGTCAACTTGCATCTGGCGGCCAACAGCTTCCGCGCCAACCTGCTGGCGCTCAAGGTCTCTTCGCGGATGGTCGATAATCTGCTGGATATGGTCGCCTAGCAGAAACGCCTAACCGGCGCGCACTTTCCAAAACCGCAAGGCGCGCTGCGCCGCCTGGACCGGCACGCTTTCATACAAGACGCCATATTCTTCGGCCTTGGCCAACCCGGTGCTGGACTTGTCCAGCCCCACCGCCAGGGTCACGAACAGGCCGCGATCGAAATTGGCGCCGCGGCTCAAAAGCGCCAGCGTGTCGGAATCGGCCCTGTCCACCGCCTGCTGCACCACCTCGAATTCCACATCGGCGAGCTTGGCGAAGGCCAGGATAAAGGCGGTGCGCGATGCCGGCCCTTCGCGCAGCAGGCTGGCGAGCACCGGCGGCGCGAGCAGGCGTTGCGCTTCCAGCGCCGCCAGCCGCTTGCGTGCCGCCTCAATATCTTCCGGCAACCGGCGGTAACGGGTGGTGATCCGCGAGCGGCTGCGCTCAAAGGCTTTTTCCAGCTCCTCCGGCTTGACCTCGCCGAACTTGGCCACGATTTCCCGGCGCAAATCGGCCTCGGTCTTCAGGTAAAGTTCATTGAGCAGGTCGAGCGGCACGCTTTTTCGCCGCACCAGTCCGGCCTGCAGCATCGGGGATGTATCGGCCCGTTCCATCACCATGTCGTAGGTATTGTCCGCGATGGCGGCGCCGTCATTGCCCAGCAGCGAGGACACAACCTCGTCGTCGCCGCGCTCCACCAGCGCATGGGACAGGCGCGGACTGACCGTGCTGCGCTGGGTCACCGCCATCATATGTTGCTGGGATTTTTCGTTCACCACCTTCAGCAGCAGATCCTCGGACAAGGCCTGGGAATGCCGCAGCACCGGGGCCGCGACCTCGATCTCGTCCAAGGCGAATTGCTCCGCCGAATGGCAGAAACGGGAGGTGCTTGCCGCCACAAGCTTGGCGAATTCCGTGCGCACTTCGACGGAAAAATCGGCCGCGACGGATGCCAGGATTTTGTCCAGTTCGGCGGCGTCCTCGCCGGCCATCCGCCCGCTCAGGGACCCGGTCACCTCGCGCAGCAGTTCCCGGCGCGCCTCGCTGGAGGTGCGGTTGGGCAAATCGTTCAAAAGCGCGAAGCGGGACATGGCTAAGTCACTATCCGGACAGGGGTTTGGGCACCATCACGCTAGGGGCGCGCACTTAACAGGCCTTTAAACGGCAAATTGTCTGGACCGGCTCAACTGAGCGTGGAGACTGTGCTAAAGTGGCACCAATCCGGGCACTCACAAAAAACATAGAAGGTGCGGCGATGAGGAAAAGCGTTTTTCTGGTCGGGTTGCTGGCTGGCGCCGGCGTGGTGGGATTGACCGCTTATTGGATGACGGGCGGTTCTCCGGCGCTGGCGCAGGGAGAAATCGCCATCGGTCCCGGCGACATTGGCGGCACCGTTACCGGTGCACGCGGTCCGGAAGCGGGCGTCTGGGTGATCGCCGAGACCAGCGGCCTTCCCACCAAATACACCAAGATCGTGGTGACCGACGACAAAGGCCGCTTCGTCATTCCCGGCCTTCCGCGCGCGAATTACAATGTATGGGTGCGCGGCTACGGCCTGGTGGATTCGCTCAAGACCCAGAGCATGCCGGGCAAATTGCTGGCGCTGAAAGCAGTGGCCGCGCCGTCGGAAAAGGACGCGGCGCAATATTACCCCGCCATCTATTGGTATTCGATGCTGGGTATCCCGGCCAAAAACGAATTTCCCGGCACCGGCCCCAAGCCCAAGGGCAACGGCATGGACGCCAAGATGAAAAGCCAGCAGCAATGGCTGGATGTGGTGAAGACCGACGGCTGTTTCACCTGTCATCAATTGGGCGACGAGGCGACCCGCACCATTCCCAAAGCGCATGGCCAATTTGAATCCGCCGCCGCCGCCTGGGAACACCGCATCCAGGTCGGCCAGGCCGCCAGCGCCATGATCGGCGGCATCGGCAGGCTGGACACTCAGCGGGCTCTGAACTTGTTCGGCGACTGGACCGACCGCGTCGCCAAGGGCGAACTGCCCTTCGCCAAGCCGCAGCGTCCATCGGGGCGGGAACGCAATATCGTGGTGACCTTGTGGGACTGGAACACGCCCAAGGCCTATCTGCATGACGAGGTTTCCACCGACCGGCGCAATCCCACCTTGAACGCTTACGGCAAGATCTATGGTTCGCCGGAAGAAAGCAGCGACTTCGTTCCCGTGCTGGATCCCAAGACCCATACCCGCAGCCAGATCAAGGCGCTGGTGCTTGACTCCGCCACGCCCAGCAGCAAGGACAACGACATTCCCAATCCTTCGCCCTATTGGGGCCGCGAAGTCATCTGGGACAGCCAGACCAGCATCCACAATCCCATGTTCGATCAAAAGGGCCGGGTGTGGTTCACCTCGCGGGCGCGCGTGCCGGAAAATATGCCGGCCTTCTGCAAGCAGGGATCAAGCCACCCTTCCGCCAAGGCCTTTGCGATGGACAGGTCGAGCCGTCACCTGGCGGTTTACGAGCCCAGCAGCAACAAATACACGCCCATCGACACCTGCTATTCCACTCATCACCTGCAGGTCGATGCGCAGGACCGGCTGTGGACCAGCGGAGGCGGCCCCGTGCTGGGCTGGTTCGATATGCGGATCTGGGATGCGACCCACGACGCGCAAAAGGCGCAAGGCTGGACGGCGCTGGTGGTCGACACCAACGGCAACGGCAAGCGCGATGCCTATAGCGAACCGAACGAGCCGCAGGATCCCAACAAGGATATGCGACTGGCCGGCGGCTTCTACGGCGTATCGCCCAACCCCGCCGATGGTTCGATCTGGGGTTCGTCGGTGGGTTTCCCCGGCGCGCTTTTGCGGGTTGTCCCCGGCGCCAACCCGTCCATGGCGCTGACGGAAATCTTCCAGCCCCCGCTCGACGATCCCAAGGCGCCGATCAATGGCTATTCGCCGCGCGGCATGGACATAGACAGCAACGGTGTGGTGTGGGTGAGCCTGGCGAGCGGCCATTTCGGCAGCTTCGACCGGCGCAAATGCAAGGGCCCGCTCAATGGGCCCAATGCGACGGGCAAGCAATGCCCGGAAGGCTGGACCTTGTATCCCTTCCCCGGACCTCAGTTCCGCGACGTCAAGGATTCCGGCAGCGCCGAGGCCAGCTATTATTCCTGGGTCGATCAGCACAATACCTTCGGCCTGGGCAACAATATCCCCATCGCCACCGGCAATGCCTCGGATGCGCTGTTCGCGGTGGTGGGCGGCAAGTTCATGACTCTGCGCGTGCCGTATCCGATGGGCTTCTACGCCAAGGGCCTTGATGGGCGCATCGATGATCCCAAGATCGGCTGGAAAGGCCGCGGCTTGTGGAGCACTTATGCGACGCGCACGCCGTTCCACATGGAAGGCGGCAAAGGCATGATGAGCAAGGTGGTGCAATTCCAGCTCAGGCCCGATCCGCTGGCGCATTGATTCGAATTTCCTGTTCGAGTCTTCGGCGCGCATGCCGCGAAAGTTGATCGCGGCGCGTGATGCGCGCGATACGCGAAAGTTCCATGAGTTTCGCTGTGGATATTCATGTTTAACCATCTCCGATTAAGGAATGGGTAACCATCGTCGTCCAGAGTAACCGCGGGCTGTAAGAGTGCCGTGAGGAGCACACGGTTTCGATGTGGGGGCGTTCGGTTTTATCCGGAGGCGCTTATGCCGACTGTAGTTCGACTCGATCAAAAGCGGTATCTCGCTTCAGGCGTGGACCTGAAGGAGCTGTTTGACCAGATCCCGCAGCCGATCGCCTATTTCGACGCCAACAACCGTCTGGGCGCCTGCAATCTCAGCTTCCGCGACGCCTTTCCGGTGGTCATCGAATCGGAATTCCTCAAGCGCGCCAGCATCGGTCCGGCCGCGTCCCCCAATTCATCCAACGTCAGCTATGGCGCCTTGGCGCGCCTGGGACGCAACGAGCCGGCGCAGGCCGGCAATCTGGCCGCGACCTTGTCCACCGCGCGGGGCGATTTTGAGCCGCGCGCCCGCAAATTGCCCGACGGCGGCACCTTGCTGGTGCTGCGCGACGTATCGGACCAGCAACGCAAGGAAGAAGACTATCAGCGCCAGATCGCCGCCCTGAAGGCGGAATTGGCGCTGGCCCAGCATGCCCGGCAGGACGCGGTCGACACCGCCCGCATCCGCAAGGACTTCCTGACCGCGACCAGCCATGAACTGCGCACGCCGCTCAACGCCATTCTGGGCTTTTCGGAGATACTGACCGGCGAAATGTTCGGGCCGATTCAGAATGAGCGCTATCGGGAATATGCCAGGATCATCCACCAGAGCGGCAATCACGTTCTTTCGCTGATCGACGACCTGCTGGACCTGTCCAAACTGGATGCCGGCAAGCTCGAACTCTGCGTCGAACCGGTCCAAATCCTGAAGGTCATCATCGATTGCGTCCGCAGCGTCGAACCGCAAGCCACCCGCGA
>CBHTTW010000084.1:0-9284 GCA_966096025.1 uncultured Alphaproteobacteria bacterium
CGAAATGCAAGGCTCGAGATTTCTGGAACTGCTCGCGCTGGCCGCTATTTTTTCAAAAAAATGCTGCGCCTGCACAGACTTGGGGAGCGTGGCCTGCCGTGCTAGGACTCCCGCCCAAAATCTACAAGAATCTGGGCGGGGATATGGTTTTGCGGCAGACCGGCTTGTGTCTTTTGGCGCTTTTGGCCGTCGGCGCTCTGCCTGCCTGGGCCGAGGATTTCGAGACCCGGCTGGCGCTGTCGCCGCACACCGACGGCACCCGCGTCAATATCACCGGCGAGGGCAGGGCCAAGGTCAGCCTGGACGGCCGCACCCTCACCGTCGGCGGCAATTTTCACGGCCTGGTCAGCGCCGCCACCACCGCCGCGCTTTATAACGGCGCGGGCATAGGCGTTCCGGGCGCCAAGGCGTTCGACCTGACGGTGACACAGGATGTGACCGGCTCGATTTCGGGCACGCTCACATTGACCGCCAGGCAGGCGGCTGAACTGCGCCGCGGTCACTTCTATGTCCAGGTCAACAGCCAGAAGGCGCCGAATGGAAACCTGACCGGTTGGCTTTTGCCGCCGCATCCTTTCGCGGGCGAGGCTGTACCGGTCAAGGGCCATGGCTTCCTGCCCCAATTGGATATTCCCCGGAAATGAAAAAGCTCGCTGCCGCATCTGTCATGGGCGTTGCGCTTCTGGGCGCCACAGCAAGCGCGCTGGAAGACGGGCCCTTCACCTTGGCGCAAGCCATAGCGGGGCGCACGGCCTATGCCGCCAGTTGCGCCATCTGCCATGGCCCGCAATTGCGCGGCGCGGGCGAGGCGCCCGCTTTGCTGGGCACCAGTTTCATGGCGGCCTGGGGCAATCGTTCGGCCGGAGAGCTTTATAGCCTGATCCAGGCCTCGATGCCTTACGGCAACGGCAACAGTCTGGAGCCTGCCGCTTATCGCAACATCGTGGCCTTTGTGCTGGCCTCCAATGGCGCCAAGCCCGGCAACAGCGCCTTGGTTGGCAACGAGACGGTGAAGATTGCCGCCATCGCCGACGGCAAGTCCTCGTCCTTGCCGGACACCCCGCCCGGGGCCGCCGCCGCGCCGGCGCGCGAACGGCCCGCCACCTCTTATCCGCCGGGCCGCTTCGGCGTCACGGTGGCCGGAACCTTGAAAAGCTACAATCCGGTGACCGACGAAATGCTGGCCAAGCCCGCGGATGGCGACTGGCTGATGTACCGCCGCAATTACCAGGGCTGGAGCCATTCGCCGCTCAAACAAATCACCACCGCCAACGCGAAGTCGCTGCAACTGGTCTGGTCCTGGGCGATGAATGACGGCGGCGCCAGCCAGGTGACGCCCATCGTCCATGACGGCATCATGTTCCTGTCCAACACCGCCAATACGGTGCAGGCGCTGGACGCCAGGACCGGCGAGATGATCTGGGAAAACCGCATCGGGCCCGCGCCCACCCGCGCCTATGGCGCGACCCGTTCGCTGGCGCTGTATGGCGACAAGATCCTGGTGCCCACCACCGACGCCAAGCTTTATGGCCTGGACGCCAAGACCGGCAGGATTGTCTGGCAAACCGAAATCGAGAACGGCAAGGAAGGCTACAGCAATACCGGCGGCGCCATCACGGTGCATGGCAAGGTGCTGGTCGGGCTGACCTACTGCAACCGCTATCAAACCAAGCATTGTTTCATCAGCGCCTATGACGTCAACACCGGCAAGGTGGTGTGGCGCTTCAAGACCGTGGCGTTGAAGGGCGAGCCGGGCGGCGACAGTTGGGGCGATCTGCCCGACGAATTCCGCCAGGGCGCGGAAACCTGGATCGCCGGCACCTACGATCCGGAATTGAACACGACCTATTGGGGCACCGCCCAGGCCAAGCCCTGGACCCGCGCCACCCGCGGTTCGGGCAGCGGCGCGACTTTATATGCCAATGCCACCCTGGCGCTGGATCCCGACAACGGCACACTCAAATGGTTCTACAGCCATGCGCCCGGCGAGGCGCTGGATCTCGACGAAGTGTTCGAGCGCACCTTGATCGATCACGGCACCTCGAAGGATGTACTCACCGTCGGCAAGGCGGGGGTGTTGTGGAAGCTGGACCGCGTCACCGGCAAGTTCATCGCCGCGCAGGAAACGGTGTTCCAGAATATCTATGACAGTATCGATCCCAAGACCGGCATTCCCGTCTATCGCAAGGACATCCAGAACGCCAAAGTCGGCGAGTGGGTGTCGTCCTGCCCGGGACCGGCGGGCGGCCGCGACTGGCCGGCCACCAGCTACGATCCCGGCAGCGGCTTGATGCTGATCCCGCTGCATCAGTCCTGTGTGTTGATGCGCGGCGAGCCGCTGGAGAAAAAGATCGGTCCCGCCGCCACCAATGCCGCGTCACAACAATTGTTCGAGATGCCCGGCACCGACGGCAATCTGGGGCGGCTGGCGGCCTATGACACCAAGACCCTCAAGCCGGTGTGGAGCTTCCAGCAAAAATCGCCGTTCCTCACCAGTGTGCTGACCACCGCGGGCGGGGTTGCCTTTGTCGGCGATTACGACCGCCGTTTCCGCGCCATCGAGACCGCCACCGGCAAGACCTTGTGGCAGACGCGGCTGACCACCAGCGCCCAGGGCCATGTGGTGAGCTTCGCGGTCGACGGCAAGCAATATATCGCGGTGGAGTCGGGGCTGGGCGGCGGCAGTCCGGTCGCCACGCCCGCCACCCTGTTGCCCGGTGTGCATCATCCCAACAACGGCAATGCGATCTATGTTTTCGCTTTGCCCGATAACTGATTTCAAAAAGGAGACGCCGGTGAAATTCCTTCGTACCACCGTCGCTGTCGCGGCACTGGCCGCTTTATTCGGTGCTCCCGCCCATGCGGGGCGCGCCTATATCGGCACCTACACACCCAACCTGAAGGACCCGACCGCCTATGCCAATGGCAGGGGGGAAGGCATTTATCTGGCGAATGTCGATGATGCCACCGGTGCGCTGTCGGGTCTCAAGCTGGTGGCCAAGGATGTGTCGCCGGCCTGGTTCGTCCTGTCGGCCGATCACAAGTTTCTCTACACCGTGAATGAGATCGACAGTTACGGCCCCGGCAAAAGCGGTTCGGTCACCGCCTATGCGGTGGATGTCAAAAGCGGCGCGCTGAAGAAACTCAACACCGTGGACTCCGGCGGCGGCGGCCCCTGCTTTATCAGCGTCCATGCTTCGGGAAAATTCGTCCTGGTCGCCAATTACATTGGCGGAAGTTATGGGGTCCTGCCCATCAAGGCGGACGGCAGCCTGGGAGAAGCCAGCGATGTGGTGAAGCCGGGTGGACCGGCCAGCTCCGCCAGCGCGGTGGATGCGCCGCCGGGGCAGGGACCGGCCGGGACGAACCGCCCCACCCGCGGCCATATGATCGCGTCCGATCCCTCCGGCCAGTATGTGGTGGGCGACGATGCCGGACGCGACAGGATTTTCGTCTGGCGCCTCAACACCGCCACCGGCAAGCTGCAGGAAGTTTCCGTTACCAACGCGCTGGCCGGTTCGGCGCCGCGCCATTTCGGCTTTTCGCCCGACGGCAAGACGCTGTACCAGATCGGCGAATATAACGCCCGCCTTACCACCTATGGCTTCGCCGACGGCAAGCTGACACCAAAGGGACAGAGCATCTCGGCCTTGCCGGACGGCTATCAGGGCAGCGGCTCGGCCTCGCGTTTTCTGGTCTCCCCCAGCGGCAGGAATGTCTATTCCGCCAACCGCACCCACAATTCCATCGCCAGCTTCGCGGTGGGCGCGGACGGACTTGCGACCAAACTCGCAGTGACGCCGACCGAGGGCGAGCATCCCCGCAGCCTGACCATCGATCCCGGCGGCAAGTTCCTCTATTCCCTGAACCTGCGCGCCAACAGCATTGCCACCTTCCGCCTGGATGCCAAAGGCGTGCCGAAATTCACCGGCAAGTTTTTCGCGGTCGGCGCTCCGGCCGTGATGGTATTCCTGCCTTAAGATATGAAATTGATAAAGGAGAAGCCGATGAAAGTTTTTCGTATGGGTCTTGCCGTTGGCGTAGCCGCCCTGGCGCTGGCCGCCGCCGATGCCGCTTATGCCGCGCGCGCCTATATCGGCACCTACACGCCCGATCCGGCCGATCCGCGCTCGTCGGGCAATGGCGGGCAGGGCATCTATCTGGTGAATATCGATGACGCGACAGGCGCGCCGTCGGGCCTCAAGCTGGTGGCCAAGGATCTGTCGCCGTCCTGGGTCGCGCTTTCGAAGGACCACAAATTTCTTTACGCCGTGAATGAGGTCAACAGCTATGGCGCCAACAAGAGCGGCTCCATCACCGCCTATGCGGTGGATGCGGCCAGCGGCGCGCTGAAGAAACTCAACACCGTGGATTCCGGCGGACCCATTCCCTGCTACATCGTGCCCGATCCGTCGGGCAAATTCCTGCTGACCGCCAATTACACCGGCGGCAGCTATTCGGTGACCCGCATCAAGGCGGACGGCAGCCTGGGCGAGACCACCGATGTGGTGAAGCCGGATGGCCCTATGGGCGTCTATCAGGCGGCAGACCGTCCCGTGGGCATGGCCGGCAGCAAGGAGCCGCATGGTTCGCGCGGCCATATGATCCTGCCCGATCCATCCGGCCAGTATGTGCTGGGCGCCGATGCCGGACGCGATCAGATCTTCGTCTGGAAGCTGGATGCCACTAGCGGCAAGCTGACCCAGGTTTCGGTGACCAAGTCGGTGCCGGGCGCCGGCCCGCGCCATTTCGCTTTCTCGCCGGACGGCAAGACGCTCTACCAGTTGCAAGAGCAAAATTCCCGCATCCAGGTTTACAGCTTTGCCGGCGGCAAGCTGACCGCCAAGGGCGGATCGGTTTCCACCCTGCCGGACGGTTTTCAGGGCGGCAACACCACCTCGGAACTGCTGATCGACAAGGCGGGCAAGCATCTCTATGCCGCCAACCGCAATCACGACTCCATCGCCACTTTCACGATTGCGGCGGACGGCAGCATCAAGCGCATCGCCAACACCCATACCGAAGGCACCATTCCGCGCAGCCTGACCATCGATCCGACCGGCAAGTTCCTTTATTCGCTGAACCAGCGCGCCGACAATCTTGTCGCCTTCCGGTTGGATGCCAATGGCGTGCCGAAATCCACCGGCAAGTTCCTGGCCGTCGGCGCCCCGGCGATCATGGTGTTCCTGCCTTAATTAGAAGGAGAGGTTGATGGATAAGAGACAATTCCTCACCGCCGCCGCCATGCTGGCGGCGACACCGGCCTTGGCGCAATCCCGCAAACCCGGCACCGACGATCTGGGGCGGCGCGGGGTGGAAAAGGCCAAGGCGCTGCCGCGCCGCAAGGCCCGCACCACCAAACTGTTCCTGGTGCCGCCTTGCTGGGCCAACGCCATTTCGGTGGATCCCGCCAAGGGCTTTTGGATACAGGAACAGCGCCATGACGGCGATCCGGAAAAGGCCTGGCTGCTGGATTTCAAGACCGGCAAGGTGCTGCACACGGTGGTGACCCAGTCCAAGAACACCAGCGGCGGCGTCTATGGCGGCGGCTTTTTGTGGAGCGGCGCCAATGGCATCTCGATCCGCAATCATCCCAATCCCCCGGTCAACGGCATTTTCCAGACCGACCTCAACGGCAAGCAGATCAGCTGGCGGCAGATTCCGTTCGGGCCCAAGGATGATGGCGGTTCCTGTCACGGCATGGCCTGGGACGGCAGCAAGCTCTGGGCCTATGCCAACCGGCTGGAAGCGCTGATCCGCATCGATCCCAAAAGCTGGCAGGTGGATTGGCTGATCCCGGTCACCAACGAGATCGGCCGTTTGCACGGCATCACCTATGACAATGGCTCGATCTGGCAGGTCTGCGGCAGCCAGAAGCCGGATGTGATCGGCTATGATGGCTACACACCGGGCTTGGTGCGCTACGACATCAAGAGCGGCAAGGCGGTCGAGGTGGTGGATTTCGTGCCCGGCTCTTGCGACATCCATGACGTCACCATCCATAACGGCCAGCTTTTTGGCGTCGATGCGGGCGAGCATCCGGGTTGGCCGATCGAGGACAAGTTCGCGCGCGCGGGCTTTCCGCATCTCAACAGTCCGAGCGGCGGTTACGTCTTCAAAATTGACCTCGTTTGATAGGGAGTAAGTGATGCAACGTCGGGACGTGTTGGTAGGCGCGGCGACTGCGGCGCTGGCGGCTTCGGTGTCGGAAGCAGCGGCGCAGCTGGCCGATATTCCGATCATCGATACGCATATTCATCTGTTCGATGCCCGCCGTCCGCAAGGCGTGCCCTATGCCGGGTCGGATGTGTGGAAGAAGGAAACCGGCGGCGTGGCGCTGCCCGCCACCTATCGCAAGATGGCCGAGCCGCTGAACATCGTGGGCGCCATCGAGCTGGAAGCCAGCCCCTGGGTGGAAGACAATCTCTGGGTGCTGGAGCAGATGCAGACCGACACGCTCTATGTCGGCACGGTCGGCGACCTGGAGCCCGAGAAGCCGGATTTCGTGGAACTGTACAACCGTTTCCGCAAGAACCCGATGTTCCTGGGCATACGTTGCGGCTTGATCTGGGGGCGCGATGTCACCAAGCAGGCGGATGATCCGAAATTCATCGATGGTCTGCGGCGTGTCGCCGACGCCGATCAGGTGATGGATACCGCCAATCCCAACCTGGCCCTGCTGCGGACCATGGTGAAACTGAACGACAAGATTCCCAACCTGCGCATCATGATCGATCACACCATGCACTACCTGCCCAAGCCGGAGGAGCGCGCCGCCTATACCGCCGTGCTGAAGGAGATCAAAAGCAGGCCCAATATCTGGGGCAAGCTGTCGGACATGGAAAACCGCGATATCCCCGCGCGCGGGTTGGCGCAGGTCAAGGACCGGCTGGATGTGCTGATGGATTGTTTCGGCGCGGACCGGGTGGTGTTCGGCACCAACTGGCCGGAAACCTGGGGGGTGGCGACGCCGGCCCAGATCGTGACCCTGGCGCGGGCCTATTTCGCCACCCGCAGCCGCGCCGAGGCGGAGAAGTTCTTCTGGAAGAACTCGCTGAAGTTCTACAAGTGGAAGAAGCGGGCGAAGAACCAGCCTTCTCTTTGACCCCCTCCGGTTTCAGCTTCCGCTCGGCTGCTCAGGCTTTCGCCTTCGCACGTGCCTCGCTCGCTGAAACCACCTCCCCCTCATGCGTGCTTCGCACGCGAAGGGGAGGAGGGTCTGTGTTTTCCGCTATTTCGGCTGGCCGGTCGTCCGCAGATAGGGCTTGTGGGTTTTGTAGCCGGGGAACAGCTTGGCGGCGTCGTCATTGCTGACCGCGCCGGTGATGATGACATCGCCGCCCTGTTTCCAATCGGCCGGGGTCGCCACCTTGTGCCTGGCGGTGAGCTGCATGGAGTCGATCACCCGCAAAATCTCGTCGAAGTTGCGCCCCGTGGTCATGGGATAGACCAGCAGCAGCTTGATCTTCTTGTCCGGTCCGATGATGAAGACATTGCGCACCGTGGCATTGTCGGCGGGGGTGCGCCCTTCCGAGGTGCCGGGCGCATCGGCGGGCAACATGCCATAGAGTTTGGAGACCGCCAGGTCGGTGTCGCCGATCATGGGAAAATTGGGACCCATGCCCTGGGTCTCCAGAATATCGGCGGCCCATTTGTCGTGATTGGTCACCGGATCGACCGACAGGCCCAGCACCTTGACGCCGCGCTTGTCGAATTCGCCTTTCAGCTTGGCGACCGCGCCCAGTTCGGTGGTGCAGACCGGGGTGAAATCCTTGGGGTGGGAGAAGAACAGCACCCACTTGTCGCCCGCCCAGTCATAGAAATGCAACTTGCCCTCGGTGGAGTCGGCGGTGAAATCGGGGGCGGTTTCATTGATCGCGAGGGGCATGGGGTTCTCCAGGAATTTGGCGGCGAAGACTAGCCCAGAGCGGCCGCGTTTGTCAGCCGTACCAGCCTTGCAAAAACCCAGGCTTGACCTTGGTGGTTTGGAGGTCGATAAGCCCATCCAGGTGCAAGGTGTAGGGAATACGGACCAACGTAGCTGCCCCCGCAACTGTCGCCGGTGAGCTTTCGTTCAAATGTCACTGGAGCTGCAAGGCTTTGGGAAGACGGGCGAAAGCGCTGATCCGGCTAGCCAGGAAACCTGCCTCGCGCCGTCGTCTTGCAGCCTGCCGGGGATGGCGGGATGCAGCGGGAGAAACCGCATGGCGACGAAAGTTGGAGTCGTCGCGCGGGCATTATTTCAAAACCGCACGGCGTCTCCGAAGCCAGGAGACGTTTTATGAAATCTGTTTTTTTGACTTCGGTTGCCTTGATCGCGCTCGGCCTTCCGGCGATGGCGCAGGACGAGACCATCACGATGTGGCACCCCGCTGCTCCGGAATATGTCGTGGCCAGCGCCACGCGTATCCCCACCGAGATCGCCAATGTCGGCAGCAGCGTCACGGTTATCACAGCGCCGCAGATCGAGGCGCGCCAGCAACGCTCCTTGCCTGACGTGCTGCGGTCCGTGCCCGGCGTGAATATCGTGCAGACCGGCGGCGCGGGCGGCCAGACTTCGCTGTTTCTGCGCGGCGCCAATCCCAATCATACCAAGGTGCTGCTGGACGGCATCGACATCGCCGATCCTTCGACCCCCAGCGGCGCGATCGACATATCCAAATTGTTGACCGGCGACATCGCCAAGGTGGAGGTGCTGCGCGGCCCGCAAGGCGCTCTCTACGGCTCCGACGCCATCGGCGGCGTGGTCAATATCCTCACCAAGGCCGGCACCGGGCCGATGAAGATCACCGCCAATATGGAAGGCGGCAGCTTCGACACCTTCAACCAGGGCGCGTCGCTTTCCGGCTCCGAGGGCGATTTCAGCTATCAGGCGACGGTGCAGCACTTCCTGTCCGGCGCCACGCCGGTCACGCCGCTGAATCTGTTGCCGCCCGGCCAGCGCCGCAATGACGATTTTTACAACAATGTCACCGCCGGCACCAAGCTGGGCTATCAGGTCACGGACAATTTCGACCTCGGCTTTGTCGGGCACTATTACAACAGCCTGAGCAAGATCACCGGTGACGCCTTTAATTTTGTCACCTTCACGTCCTTCCCGTCGCCCACCCGCACCCGCATCTCTTCCGTGCAATATCAGTCGCGCGGCACCGCGCATCTGGTGTTGGGCCGCCTGGATCAGACCTTGGGTTTTGCCTATGGCAGCACCATCGTCGCCACCCAGGATCCCGACAATGGCGACAGCCGCGCCATCGGCGACCGCGTCAAGCTGGACTGGCAGGGCA
>CBHTTW010000085.1:0-9268 GCA_966096025.1 uncultured Alphaproteobacteria bacterium
GCATCAATTGCGGCGGCTTGAGCAAACGGTCGAAATTGCGCAGGCGCGGCGCGAAATCGGTGATCTTCACTTGCGCGCCGTCATCGGCCGTCAGGATCGTCACCACGGTGGCGGTGTTGCGCGCATATTCCGACTTGGCGTCGACCTGGCGGTCCAGCACCACGTCGCAAAATCCCTTTTCCTCGTCACCCGCGATCAGGCGGCAGAAGACCGGATCGCTGTCGAAACGGGGAAAGCACCACCACACCAGCTGGCCGTTGCTGTTGATCAAGGCGGCAATGCGCCCGTTGCCGACAACGGCAAGGTCGACGGGCCCGCTCATTGCGCCTGCGCCTCCGCCGCCTCGCTCAGCCACCGCCGCACCGCCAGGGGAGATTCGAAAACATGGCCGGCGCCGGGAAATTCCTGGCCGACGGAAAAGCCCTCCCCGCCCAATTGCGGCAGGATGCGGAATACGTCGAGGTCGGTGGTATCGTCGCCGCCGAAAAGAATGGCGCGGCCGGTAAACGGCTTCTGCTTGGCCAGGACCGCGATGGCGGTGCCCTTGTCCACACCCAGGGGCCGCGCTTCGATCACCGCCTTACCATGCAGGATATGAACCTTTTCGCCCTCGAAGAGGCGCGCATGCTTTTCCATCGCCGACAGCAGGACCGGACGCGCCTCCGGCGCCAGGCGATAATGCAGCGCCAATGCGGACCGTTTGTCTTCCAGAAGCAGCCCCGGGATGTTTTCCGCCAAGCCGGTGAAAATCTCGGCGACTTTTTCCGGCAGCGGCCCGCTGCGCACGATCGATCCGTCGGTGCCGCGTATCTCCGCGCCATGCGTGCCGATCGCCGCTGGCCGGAAAGGCGCGAAGAGCCTGTCGATACTTTCCAGCGACCGGCCGCTGACAAAAGCCAGGGCGCCGGAAAGTTGATGCGACAATCTCTCAAGCGCGCGCGAAAGCTCGCGCGGCACCTTCACACGGTCCGGCGTGCGCGCCAGATCCAGAAGAGTTCCGTCAATGTCCAAAAAAAGGGCGGTGTTGGCTTTAATCGCCGGCGTCATCAGGCTTCTCGCATCCCAGCGAAAGCAAAACGCACTGACGGCTCAATAGGTTCCCTGAAAAACGCGCCTAGCTTTTGTAGCGCGACCAGGCAAACGCACCACCCTCCATCCCCGCATCATTGGAGACGGTGCTTACATTGGAGGGAAGCGCGAAGGACACCAGGCGGGAGTTGCCGCCGCCAAGATAGAGATGATCGTAAGCAAACACCGTCTCCAGAACCGCGATCAATTTCTTGATTCGCTTATTCCAGCGGCGGTCGCCGATCTTGCGGCGTGTCTTGTCGCCGACCAAGAGATCGAAATCGTCATCCTTGTCCATCACCAGATGCGCCAGATCCATATGGGGCATCAATTCGCCGTCGCGAAACCAGGCGGTGCCGAAGCCGGTGCCCAAGGTGCAAACCAGCTCAAGCCCTTTGCCCCGGATTGCGGCCAACCCCTGCACATCGGCATCGTTGAGCAGCTTCACCGGAACGCCGAATTTCTTTTGCATCGCCGCCGCCAGGGCAAACCCCTTCCAGTCCCCGGTGCCGAAGGATGGTGCGCTGAGGACCACGCCCTTTTTCACCACCCCGGGAAAACCGATGGTGACATGATCGAACGGGCCCAGGGGTGCGGCCAGATCGGCAAGCGCCTTGACGATCTGATTGGGCTTGCGGCGTTCCGGTGTCTTTACCCGCACCCGCTTGACCAGATATTTTCCTTGCGGCGAGATCACCGCCGCTTTCAGGCCGGTGCCGCCGACATCGATGCAGAGAATGCGATTTGGGACGTCTGTTTTTTTCATCCTGGCGTTCCTAAAAGCCATAACCCTGATCGTCTTCCCCCGCCGCCGCCTCGTCCGCCAGCCACAGCACACGGCCTTGCGGTTTGATCCCCCCGGCCGGACCGATGCCGGCGCGGGCCTGGGCCAAGGCATCGCGTTTGCCGGCGCCGCTGACCAGGAACAGGATCAGCGCGCTGGATTCCAGCGCCGGATACGTCAGGCTGATGCGCGGCTCGCCGCGCCCTTCGGGCACCAGGGCGGCCCAACGGTCGCGTTCCTGAAGCACCGGCTGGCCCGGCAGCAGGGATGCGGTATGGCCGTCATCGCCCAACCCCAGCAAGGTCAGGTGAAACAAGGGCACCCCCGCTTCCAGCGTTCCCGCGCCATATTGCTGGCGCAAGGTCTCGTCATAGCGGTCGGCACAGCTTTGCGCAGAACCATCGGTGGGAATGGCCAGCAATTTGCGCGGATTGACCGTGCCGGTGGCCAAAAGATTCTCGCGCACCATGCGGTAATTGGAATCGGGATGATCCGACGGGACGAAGCGTTCGTCGCTGAAGAACAGCTCGGCACAGTCCCAATCCAGATCCTTGCCGGCAAGAAGTTGATAGGTCGCGCGCGGGGTCGAGCCGCCGGACAATACCAGGCGAAAGGGATAGCGGGCGGTTCGTATTTGGCCGGCAATGATTTCCGCCGCCCGGGCCGCCAGCGCGCCCGCGTCTTTCACAATTTCCAAACTGCCCGCGATGCCGCTCACTTGATGCCCCGCCACGACCGTCCGTCGCGCGCCAACAGATCATTGGCGGCGGTGGGGCCCTCGCCACCCGCGGCATAGTTGGGAAAGTGGCGCGGCGCGGTATTGCCCCAGCCTTCCAGCACCGGCGCGACCAAAGCCCAGGCGGCTTCGACCTGATCGGCGCGCTGGAACAGGGTCGCATCCCCGATCAGGCAGTCATAGATCAAGGTCTCGTAACCCACCGCCGGCGCCTGCTTGAAATAGTCTTTATACTTGAAATCCATCGCCACGCTTTCCAGCGCCATGGCGGGACCGGGGCGCTTGGCATTGAAGCGCAGGCGGATGCCTTCGTCGGGCTGGATGCGCATGATCAGCCAGTCGGCGTCCAGCTCCTCCATCGGCGTCTCGCGGAACAAGGCATGCGGCGCCTGTTTGAAGCGGATGGCGATCTCGGTATAGCGCTTGGAGAGCCGCTTGCCGGTCCGCAAGTAGAAGGGCACCCCGGCCCAGCGCCAATTGTCGATGCTGAGCCGCATGGCGGCATAGGTTTCCACATTGGATTCCGGCGAAACATTGGCTTCGGCGCGATAAGCCAAGGCCTTTTCATCGCCCACGATCCCGGCATCATATTGGCCGCGCACCACATCGCTGAGGGTGAGCGGATGGATGGCCTTGAACATCTCGGCCTTCTTGGAACGGATATCCTCGGCATCGAAGGAGACCGGCGGCTCCATCGCCGTCATGGCGACCAGCTGGAACAGATGGTTGGGCACCATGTCGCGCAAGGCGCCGGTGGCTTCGTAGAATTTGCCGCGCGTTTCCACCCCGATGGACTCGGCCACGGTGATCTGGACATGGTCGATGCGGTCGCGGTTCCAGATCGGCTCGAACAAGCCATTGGCGAAGCGCAGCGCCATGATGTTCTGCACCGTCTCCTTCCCCAGAAAATGATCGATGCGGTAGATCTGGTCTTCCTTGAGATATTTGAGCAGGCAGGCATTGAGCGCCCGGGCCGAGGCCAAATCGTGGCCGAAGGGCTTTTCCACGATCAGGCGGCGGAAGCCTTTGGCATTGGAATCCACCAGCCCCGCCTCGCCCAGCTTGCCGGCAATGGTGCCGAAGAAACGGTCGGCCACCGCCATATAGAACAGCACGTTTCCGTTCAAAGACTGTTTCTCGTCCAGCTCCGCCAGCAGGTCCTTCAGGCGTTGATAGGTGTCGTTCTGCTCGAAATCCCCGCTGAGAAAGGTCATGCAGCTGGCGACTTGCAGCCACAGCGTCTCGTCGACCTCCTCATTGTTCCTGTCCAGGGTCTGGGCCAGGAAATCCTTAAGCTGCGCGGCCCATTCCTCGCTGGTCTTTTTGTTATGGTCGACGCCGATCAAGGAAAGGCTGGGCGGCAAAAGCCGGGTCCGCGCCAGATTGTAGAGCGCGGGGATGATCAGGCGCTTGGTGAGGTCGCCATTGGCCCCGAAGATCACGATGGCGCAGGGCGGCGGCGGGGATTTGTGCGACAGGGTGCTCACTTGTCCTCGTCTTTGGCCTTGTGGACGGGAATGGTGCTTTCGATATGGCCGCCGAATTCCTTGCGCATGGCCGACAGCAATTTCTCGCCGAAGGTATTGTCGCTGCGCGAGCGGAAGCGCGCGAACACCGACGCGGTGATCACCGGCGCCGCCACCGCCTCGTCCACCGCCGCCTGAATGGTCCAGCGGCCCTCGCCGCTATCGTCGACCTTGCCGCTGAACTCTTCCAGGGTTTCGGAGCGGGCCAGCGCGATGGCGGTCAAATCCAGCAGCCAGGAGGCCACCACGCTGCCGCGCCGCCACACTTCCGCGACATCGGCGGCATTGATGTCGAAACGCTCGTCTTCCGGCAGCTTGTCGCTGTTTCTGCCGCGCATGATGTCGAAGCCTTCGGCATAGGCTTGCATCAATCCATACTCGATGCCGTTATGCACCATCTTGACGAAATGGCCGGCGCCGGCGGGGCCGGCATGCATATAGCCTTCGGTGACGCGCGGATCGGCTTTTTCGCGATTGGGCGTTCGGGGGATATCGCCGACACCCGGCGCCAGGGTCTTGAAAATGGGATCGAGCCGGTCGACGGCGGACTTTTCGCCGCCGATCATCATGCAATAGCCGCGCTCCAAACCCCATACCCCGCCGGATGTGCCGACATCGATATAGTCGATGCCATGGCGGCGCAGCGTATGGGCGCGGCGGACATCGTCCTTGAAGAAGGTGTTGCCGCCATCGATGACGACATCGCCCTTTTCGAGCAGCTTGCCCAGCAGAACGATGGTCTCCTCGGTGATCTTGCCCGCCGGAAGCATCACCCAGACCGCGCGCGGCTTGGAAAGCTTTTGCACCAGATCTTCGATCGAGGCCGCAGCGATCGCGCCCTCCAGGGCTTTCACCGCATTGGCGCTGGCGTCATAGCCGACGATGCCGTGCCCACCCTTCATCAGCCGCCGTCCGATATTGGCCCCCATTCGGCCCAAGCCGATAATCCCCAACTGCATGACGTCTCCTGCTGATCTGCGTGGCGTGCGGCAATATCAGGCAATTTTGCCGCCCTGAACACTGCTGAAACCGGGGTACGGGGGCGCCCGGATCGCCGGCCCATTTTCACGGCCCGGAGCCCGGCAAAACCCCAAAAACCCCGCCCACAGAGGGGAGAAGGTGGGGTGAAAGCATTGATTTTGGACCCCCTTACCTGCCATTACCCGCAGCGAGCCACAAAGGCCTGTCATGGACGACGATTTCCGCAAAAGCGCCCTCGCCTATCACCGCTCCCCGCGGCCGGGAAAATTGTCGGTGGAAGCCACCAAACGGATGGCGAATCAGCGCGACCTGGCGCTGGCCTATTCCCCCGGCGTCGCCGCGCCTTGCGAGGCCATCGCCGCCGATCCCGCCATGGCGCGCGAATATACCGCCCGCGGCAACCTGGTGGCCGTGATCACCAACGGCACCGCCGTGCTGGGGCTGGGCAATATCGGACCGCTGGCTTCCAAGCCGGTGATGGAAGGCAAAGCCGTCCTGTTCAAGAAATTCGCCGGCATCGATGTCTTCGACCTGGAAGTGGCCGAAACCGACATCGACCGTTTTGTCGATGTGGTGGCGGCGCTGGAGCCGACCTTCGGCGGCATCAATCTGGAAGACATCAAGGCGCCGGAATGCTTCGTCATCGAAAAGAAGCTGCGCGAGCGCATGAAGATTCCGGTCTTTCATGACGACCAGCACGGCACCGCCATCGTCTGCGCCGCCGCCATCCGCAACGGCCTGGTGCTGCAAGGCAAGACCCTGTCGGACGTAAAGTTGGTGACCAGCGGCGCCGGCGCGGCGGCGCTGGCCTGTGTCGACTTGCTGGTGGCGATGGGCCTGCCGGTGGACAATATCACCCTTACCGACATCAAGGGCGTGGTGCATAAGGGACGCGGCGATGACATGCCGCCCAACATGGCGCGCTATGCGCGGGCCACCGACGCGCGCACCCTGGGCGATGTGCTGGTGGGCGCCGATGTGTTTTTGGGCCTGTCCGCGCCCAATGTGCTCAAGCCCGAATGGCTACCGCAGATGGCCAAGAAGCCGCTGATCCTGGCGCTGGCCAATCCCGATCCGGAAATACTTCCCGAAGTCGCCAAGGCGGCGCGTCCCGACGCCATCATCGCCACCGGACGCTCGGACTATGTCAACCAGGTCAACAATGTCCTGTGCTTTCCCTTTGTCTTCCGGGGCGCGCTGGATGTCGATGCCACCACCATCAATGAGCCGATGAAGGTGGCGGCGGTGGAGGCCATTGCCGCCCTGGCCCGCGCCGAAGCCAGCGATGTGGTGGCCAATGCCTACGGCGGGTCGCTGAGCGGCTTTGGTCCGGACTCCATCATTCCCAAGCCGTTCGATCCGCGCCTGATCCTGCATATCGCCCCCGCCGTGGCCCGCGCCGCCATGGAATCCGGCGTGGCGCGCCGCCCCATCACCGATTTCGAGGCTTACGAAAACGAGCTGGAGAAATTCGTCTATCGCTCAGGCCAGCTTATGCGCCCGGTGTTCGACGTCGCGCGGCAGTCGCCCAAGCGCGTGGTCTATGCCGAGGGCGAGGAAGAACGCGTGCTGCGCGCGGTTCAGACCGTGGTGGATGAAGGCCTTGCGCAGCCCACTCTGATCGGCCGCCGCGAGGTCATTCTGGAAAAGACCAAGCAGCTCAGCCTGCGTTTGGACTTCGCCAAGCAGGTGCGCATTCTCGATCCCCAGCAGGACTGCGACTTCTTCGCGCCCCTTACCGAACGCTATCAACGCCTGGTGGAACGCCGCGGTGTGCAGCCGGAATCGGCGGCGCGCTGGATCGCCACCCGTCACGGCATCGCCGCCGCCATGCTGCTGGACACGGGCGAAGTCGACGCCGCCCTGTGCGGCGGCCTTGGCGACTGGACACGCCAGCTCACCAACATCCTGCCCATCATTCCGCGCCTGCCCGGTGTCAGCCGGCTCTATTCCCTGTCGGCGCTGATCCTGCCCAATGGCGCGCTGTTCTTCTGCGACACCCATGTCAATGTCGATCCCAGCGCCGAACAGATCGCCGAGATGACCCAGCTTGCGGCCAGGACCGTGCGCCGTTTCGGGCTGGCGCCCAAGGCGGCCCTGTTGTCCCATTCCAGCTTCGGCACCTCCCATTCGCCCAGCGCCATCAAGATGCGCAAGGCGCTGGCGCTGCTCCATGCCGCCAAGCTGGATTTCGAGATCGACGGCGAAATGCATGCCGATGCGGCGTTGAGCGATTCATTGCGCGCGCGCGTGGTTTCCAATTCTCCGCTCACCGGCTCGGCCAATCTGTTGGTGATGCCGACTTTGGACGCCGCCAATATCGCCCTCACCCTGCTGTCGGCCGCCACCGAGGCTCTGCTGGTCGGACCTTTGCTGCTGGGCGTGGCCAAACCGGTGCATGTGATGGTGCCATCGGTCACCGCGCGCGGTATTGTCAATATGACGGCGCTCGCGGTGGCCCAGGCCGCCGCCGCAGCGCCATAAAAGGAAGACCATGGAAGTTCTGGATCTGAAAGCCATGGCGGAAGAGGCTGTCACCTTGCACCGGCAAGGCAAGCTCGAGCAGGCCGAAGCGCTTTATTTCAAGCTCATGAAGGCCGAACCGGGACTGTTCGGGCCGCGTTACTATCTCGGCCTGCTCCGGATGCAACAGGGCCGGCACGCCGAAGCCTGCGACTGCCTGGATGATGCGGTGAAGATTCTTCCCGACGACCTGGGCGCGCTGATGAATTACGGCATGGCATTGCGCGCCAACGGCCAAGCCGATGAGGCCGTCGCGATCTTCGACCGCGCCCTGGCCGTCCAGCCCAATATGGCGGAAGCGCTTTACAATCGCGGCGTGGCGCTGGGCGATCTGCAACGCTTCGAGACCGCGGTGGACAGCTATGACCGGGCGCTGGTGCTGCAGCCGGAAATGGTCGCCGCCATGGTCAATCGCGCCGCGGCGCTGGCGGCGATGCAGCGCTATGACGACGCCATCCGAGGCTATGACCGGGTCCTGGCGATGCAGCCCGGCAACGCCTTGGCGCTGGCCTGGCGCGGACAGGTTCGCCGCACCATGGGCCACCCCGAACAGGCGCTGGCCGATTACGACCGCGCCCTGGCGCTCGATCCCACCCTCGACGACGCGCAGTATGGCCGTGGCGTCGCGCTGATGGACTTGAAACGCGCCTCCGATGCCCTGGCCGCGTTCGACGCCGTGATGCCCAGTTATCACAGCAACACCGAAATGCTAAACAATCGCGGCGTGGCGCTGTGGAATTTGAAGCGCCCGGCCGAGGCGCTGGAAAGCTTCGAACGCGCGCTTGCGCTCGAACCCGGCTTCGCGGAAGCCTGGGGCAATCGCGGCCTGGCGCTGCGCGACCTGGCCCGCCACCAGGACGCCCTGGTCAGCTTCGACCAGGTATTGCGGCTTGAGCCGCGCAATGCGGTGGCCTGGAACAGCCGGGGCAATGTGCTCCGCGACATGAAGGATTTCGCGGCGGCGATCGAGAATTACAGCAAGGCCATCGAACTCCGTTCAAACTATGCCGACGCCATCATCAATCGCGGCTATGCGCGTTGGGCGCTCAAGCAGAATGAGGCCGGCACGGAAGATGTGGAGCGCGGTCTTCAGATCGATCCCGGCTATCCCTATGGCCTGGGCGAACTGCTGCATGTGCGCATGTACAGCGCCGATTGGCGCGATTTCGCCGAACGCAAGGCGGAACTGGAACGACTGGTGCGGGCGGGCAAACAAGCCATCCAGCCGTTCAACTTCCAGGCCATCGCGGAAACCCCCGCGGACTCGCAGGCCTGTTCGCGCATCTGGGCGCAAGCCCGCTATCCCGAGCAGCCCAGCGCTCCGCATGATCCGGAGCTCCGCAAGGGACGCAAGATCCGCATCGGATACCTGTCCGGCGAATTCCGCCAGCAGGCCACCGCTATCCTGATGGCCGGCCTTTATGAGAAGCACGACCGCGACCAGTTCGAGCTCGTCGCCCTGGATTGCGGCGAGAATGACCAAAGCGAGATGCGTGGCCGGCTGGAGCGCGCCTTCGATCGCTGGATCAATATCGCCGCGCTGTCCGATGACGATGCCGCCCAGCTTATCCGCGCCAACGAGATCGATATTCTGGTGAGCCTGAACGGCTATTTCGGCGCGGCCCGCATGGGCATCTTCGCCTATCGCCC
>CBHTTW010000086.1:0-9224 GCA_966096025.1 uncultured Alphaproteobacteria bacterium
CCGTCGCACAATTGCACATAGCCGAGAGGACCGCGCAGATCGGTCTCCGCATCGCCCGCCCGCATCCAATGCAGCGCATCGACCAGAACCTTGAGATTGGGCGCGCTCGCCGCCACCACGATGGCGCTTGCTTCCTGAAATGAGCGCACCCCGGAAAAAATCATATATTCGAGATCCAGGATCAGCCCGAAGGGTCGCGCCAATGCGCACAGTTTTGCCAGCAGGTCCGCCGTCCGGTCATGATCCTGGCTGTCGCAGACCAGCTTGATCCGCCGCGCCCCCAGCAGGGCGGCGGCTTCCATCAACGGCAGATGGCTTTGCGGATTGGTGCCGTCATCGATGCGGATGATTTCCACGTCCCATACCGTGATGCCGCAATCGCGCAGGATAGGCTTGAGCTCGCGGCACAGGGTGAGACGTTCCTCCGCCGTATAGCGCCGGTCGTTTGGGGTCGCCGGTGACAGCCGCAGATCGACGGAATCGAATCCGGCCCGGGCGGCGATGTCCACCAGCCGCCCGGGCGGGGTTTCGATCAGGCTGAGATGGGCAAGCGAGAAGGGCCGCATGGCCCGATCAGGGCAAAGAAAAAGGCCGGTCGCAAGACCGGCCTTTGTTCTTGGCTGGAAGGGGCCTCAGTTCGCCGCCGGGGCCTTGGGCTTGGGCGCCAGTTTGAAGAGCACGCTGACCCGGGTGTTCACCACCGCGGGCTTGCCTTCCCGGGTCGGCGGCTGCCAGCGCCAATAGCCTTTGACGAAATTGGCCGCGGCGGCATCAAGCCGTTCATGTCCGCTGGGCGTCACGACGACCGCTTGGGAGACGGTACCGTCGGTTCCAATCGTGACTCCGACCAGCACGCGCCCTTCTTCCTTAAGTCCAATGGATTCCTTGGGATAGGGCGGTATCTGGTGGGTTTCCATGATCGGCCGCAAGGCCACCGGATTTTTGTCGGTGGACGGATAGGCGCCGCCCGCCTTCGGCGCTTGGGTTTGCGCCACGGCGACAGAGGCCGCCACCAAAGTCAGAAGCGCCAGCCCCATGATGGCGGACAGCGAAAAACGGGGGGCTTCGACGGGCGCATCCAGCAGCCGCGCCACACGCTGTTTCAGCTTGCCGCCATTGGCCGCCAGGGCCAGGCGGTTTGCGCCTTTCCAGCTTTCCAGCGCGGTCATCGCCTCGACATAGACACCGGCATCGCCGCAGGCCGAGACCGCAAAGTCGTCGCAGCAATGTTCACGCTCGATACGAATCTGGCGGCTCACCCACCACACGGCCGGGTGGTAGAACAGCACCGTCTCGACCGCGATCAACAGGATATTGATGATGGTGTCGAAGCGGCGGATATGGGCCAGTTCGTGCAAGATCAGCGCGTCCAGTTGCTGCGGTGGAAGTCCGGTAACTGCCGAGACCGGAATCAGGATCACGGGCCGCAGCCAGCCGATCACCATCGGCACATCGATACGGCGCGACAGCAGAAAGCGGACCGGCCATGCCACCGCCAGGCGGCGCTGCAAGCCATGGCAACGCCGCAGCAGATCGGCCGGAAGCGCGATGGTATCGCGGCGCCTGAGGGATTGAACCAGATACCAGCCGGCCAAGGCGCGCAGGCTCAAACCGGCGATGCCGGCAAGCCAAAGCGCCACCAGCCAATCGATCCAGGGCGCAACTGCCGAAGCGGGGATGGCGCCGGTCGCAAATCCGCTGCTGTTTGCCAAGTCGTGGATGGACAGGAAGGTCGCGATGGGCGCCAGCGCCATCAATCCCAGTATGGCCAGGGCGCAATTGTGCCGGGCAATGGCACTGCGGCAGATGGGCAGGATGGTGTGCAGCAGGGCCGCCAGCAGAAATCCCTGCCAGAGGAAATGAATCAGGGTCCAGCCAAGGTCCTGCGCGATCGCGAGCGGCAAAAGTGAGATACTCATTTGGACCTCCTTTTATGATCCGCCAGCAGCTGGCGGATTTCCTCGATTTCCTTCGGGCTGGCCTTTTCGTCTTCCAGCAGATGCAGGACCAGCTGGCTGGCCGATCCGGCGAACACGCGCTGCACCAGATCGCCCAGCAACTGGCGCTTCATTCTTGCGGGCTCGCGCGCTTCGTAGATGTGCGCCTGACCGGCGGAGCTGCGATTCACCAGACCCTTGGCATGCATGTTCTGCAGAAGCTTGAGGACTCCGGTATAGCCGACCTTGGTTCCCAGGCGCTCATGCACCTCGCGCACGGTGGCGGGGCCCTGGTCCCACAGGATGCCGAGAATTTCGACTTCGGCCCCGGTAGGTTTCTGTGCGGGTTTGGATGCGGGTTTTTTCGCCATGGCGCCATGATCAACGATTTTTATCGTAGAGTCAACGAAAAAAATCGTACCCGGACGATAAGAAAAAGGCCCGGTTCGCACCGGGCCTTTTCATTCTGATTGCAGAAGCGCTTAGGCTTCGGCTTCCTCGGTGGCTTCCGGCTTGGGGCCGGCGCCTTCCTCGAACAGCTCGTCGGCCGCGACCTTGGCTTCCTCGGCCTCGGTCTTGCCCGCCAGCACGTCCTCGCCGCGGGCCTGGCGCTCGGCCTCGTCCTCGCTGCGGGCGACATTGATGGTGACATTGACCTTCACTTCGGGATGCAGGACCACCGGAATGGTGAACAGGCCGATGGCCTTGATCGCCACGCTGATGGAGACCTGGTGACGGTCGATTTTAAAGCCCGACTTCTCCATCGCGTCGGAGATGTCGCGCGGCGACACCGAACCATAAAGCTGGCCACGGTCGCCGGCCTGGCGGATCAAGGTGAAGCTCTTGCCGTCCAATTTCTTGGCGATGGCATCGGCGTCCTTCTTGCGCTCCAGGTTATGGGCTTCCAGATGCGCCTTCTGGGTTTGGAAATATTCGCGGTTCGCCTTGGTGGCGCGCAGCGCCTTCTTCTTGGGCAGAAGGAAGTTGCGGGCAAAGCCGTCCTTGACGCGGACTTCGTCGCCCATCTGGCCAAGCTTTTCGACGCGTTCGAGCAGGATCACTTGCATGGCTTGCTCCTCACTTCACGACGTAAGGCAGCAGCGCCATGAAGCGGGCGCGCTTGATGGCGTTGGCCAGGATGCGCTGCTTCTTGTTGCTGACCGCGGTGATGCGGGCCGGCACGATCTTGCCGCGCTCGGAAATGAAGCGCTGCAGGAGCTTGACGTCCTTGTAGTCGATCTTGGGCGCGTTATCGCCCGAGAAGGGGCAGGTCTTCTTGCGGCGGAAGAAGGGACGGCGGGCGCCGTCCTCGCGTCCACCACGGCCGCCTTCGCGGTCACCGCCGCGCTCGCGGTCGCCACCACGTCCGCCTTCGCGTCCGCCGTCACGGTTGCCACCATAGCTCATACCAGGATCTCCTCAGCTTCGCCCTCGGCCTTGCCTTCGGGCTTGTCGTCGCGGCGGGCCTTGCTCGACGAGGTGTCGAACTGGTCCACCTTGACGGTGATGTAGCGCAGCACGTCTTCGTTGATCTTGAGCTGGCGTTCCAGCTCGATCACCGCGGCGGCGGGGGCATTGATGTTCAGCAGGACGTAATGGCCCTTGCGGTTCTTCTTGATGCGATACGCCAGACCGCGCAGGCCCCAATATTCCTGCTTCTCGATCTTGCCGTTCTCGCCTTCGACAATGGTCTTGAGGTGGGTGGCCAGTGCGTCCACCTGTTGCGCGCTGATATCCTGGCGCGCGATCAGAAGATGCTCGTAAAGAGCCATCTTGGTCCCTTTCCTTTGGCCGCGGAGCGAAAAGGGGAGGGATCCCGATTTCGTTTTGGCTCGCCCGGGACGCGCACCATGCGCAAACCCTCCTAAGGAGGGCCCCGGCCGACCGCGACCGATGAGGTGCGGGTCTATAGAGAAAAGCCCCGGCGGCGGCAAGTCATGGTCTTTAACGCGATAATTGTATTATATATCAAATACTTATTATAAGTGAAGCCGATGCGGGCGGCCTAGCTTGTAATCGGGACGATCCTGGCTGAGGCTCGGCCAAAGGCTTGGGGAACAATGCAAAACAGCAAATCCGAGGCGGACGCGATCCTGCGCCGCGCCGCCTGGCGGTTGGTGCCGCTGATCTTGTGCATGTACGTGGCCAGCTTCCTCAACCGGGTGAATGTCGGCTTCGCCGCCCTGACCATGAACAAGGATCTGGGCTTCACGCCGGAAATCTATGGCATCGGCGCGGGGATTTTCTTCTGGGGCTATTTCCTTTTCGAATTGCCCTCCAACCTGATCATGGAAAAAGTCGGCGCGCGGCTCTGGCTGGCGCGCATCATGCTGACCTGGGCCGTGATCTCGGGCGCCACGGCTTTTGTGCAGGGGGCGTACAGTTTCTATCTGGTGCGCTTCCTGCTGGGCCTGGCGGAAGCGGGTTTTTATCCCGGCATCCTGCTCTATTTCACCTACTGGTTTCCGTCGGCGACCCGCGCCCGCATCCTTGCCATCTTCTGCGCCGGCATTCCCCTCTCCAACATCATCGGCGCGCCGCTATCGGCCTGGCTGCTGAACTTCGAGGCGCATGGCCTGCATGGCTGGCAATGGATGTACATACTGGAGGCTATCCCGACCTTTGGGCTGGGACTGCTGGTCTTGTGGGGTCTGCCCGACAATCCCGCCAAGGCGCATTTCCTCAGCGCCCGCGAAAAAAAAATCGTCCAGGCGCGGCTGGCGGCGGATGAGAAGCCGCAAGTGCATGGCCTCAAGGAGATGCTGGGGGATTGGCGGGTCTGGGCGCTGATCGTTCCGGATTTTTGCATCGTGTTCGGGATCTATTCGCTGGGCCTGTGGATGCCGCAAATGATCCAGGCGATGGGTTATTCCAACACCGAGACCGGATGGATCGTGATGATCCCCTACATTTTTTCGATGCTCATTCTGTGGTTGATGGGCGTGTCCAGCGACAGGACCGGCAAGCGCGCCTTGCACTTCTCGCTGTCGGCGCTGATCGCCGCCGCCGGTTATACGGTCGCGGCGGTGGGCGGCAATGACGCGATCGTCATCGCCGGCTTCTGTCTGGTGTCGGGCGGCGTCTATGCCGGCCTCTCCACCTTCTGGACCGTGCCGCCACTGTTCCTGGGCGGCACCGCGGCGGCGGGCGCTTTCGCGCTGATCAACAGTTTCGGCAATCTCAGCGGCTTCTTCGGCCCCGCGGCGGTGGGATGGCTCCGCCAGATCACCGGCGATTTTCGCGCCGGACTTTGGATGTGCGTTGCGGTGCTGGTGCTGGGGGCGGTTTCCATGCAGCTATTGTCCAGCAGCGTCACGCGCAAATCGTCATGATTTCCGCCGATCTCCGGGAAAAGTCCGACCGCATCCTGGGCCGTGCGGCCTGGCGGCTGATTCCCTTCATGATGCTGATGTATGTGGTCAGCTTCCTGGACCGGGTGAATATTTCCTTCGCCGCGCTGACCATGAATCAAGACCTGGGATTTTCGCCCCAGGCCTATGGCTTCGGCGCCGGCATCTTCTTCTGGGGCTACTTCCTGTTCGAAGTGCCGTCCAACCTGATGCTGCAAAAAGTGGGGGCGCGGCTTTGGATGTGCCGCATCTGCGTCACCTGGGGCCTGCTGTCCATGTTGACCGCCTTTGTGAAGGACCCCGTCAGTTTTTCGGTTGTGCGATTTTTGCTGGGTGCGGCGGAAGCCGGACTTTATCCCGGCATGGTCCTTTACATGACCTATTGGTTTCCGTCGGCGACCCGGGCGCGCTTTATCGCTTTGTTCCTGGCGGGAGTGCCGCTGTCCAATGTGATCGGCGCGCCGATTTCCGGTTGGCTGCTGAACCTGGACGGCCATGGCCTGGCCGGCTGGCAATGGATGCTGATCCTGGAAGGCATCCCTTCTCTGATCTGCGGCGTGGCGACCTTGTGGCTGCTGCCCGATGGCCCCGCCAAGGCCAAATGGTTGAGCGAAGAGGAAAAGACCATTGTCGCCGCGCGGCTGGCCGACGAACCGCCCGGCGCGCTGCATGGCTTCAAGGAGATGCTGCTCGACAAGCGCATCTGGATTTTGATGATTCCGGACTTCTCCATCGTGATCGCGCTGTATGGCCTCAATCTGTGGCAGCCGCAGATGATCAAGGCGATGGGTTATTCCAATGTGGAGACCGGCTTCATCGTCGCCTTGCCCTATCTTTTGGCGATGGGCGCGATGGTGGGGTTGGGCTGGTTGAGCGACCGAAGCGGCGAACGCGCGGGGCATGTCGCTTTCGGAGCCGTTGCCGGGGCCTTGGGCATGGCCGGCGCCGTGCTGCTGTCCAACCCTGCCGCGATCATTGTCTCTTTGTGTGTGGCCTGTTCCGGCATCTATGCCGCGCTTGCCGTGTTCTGGACCTTGCCGACCTCGCTGCTGCGCGGCACGGCGGCGGCGGCGGGCTTGGCCTTGCTCAACAGCTTTTCCAATTTGGGCGGCTTTTTCGGGCCTTACCTGATGGGATGGGCAAAACAGGCGACCGGCGACTTTACCCTCGGCATGCTGATATTGTCGGGAATGCTGGTGTTGGCAGCCTGTTCGGTGATCCTGATCGGGCGGGCATTTTTCGCGCAACTTGACTCGCCGGGGCGCTCTTGATTTGTCTCGCCCCACAATGAGTCGCGCGTTTCTTTTTCCCGGTCAGGGCAGCCAGAAAGTCGGCATGGGCAAGGAGCTGGCCGATGCTTTCGGCGCGGCCCGTGAAGTGTTCCAGGAAGTCGATGACGCGCTGTCCCAGAAGCTGTCCAAGCTGATGTGGGAAGGCCCCGAAAGCGATCTGGTCCTCACCGAAAACGCCCAGCCGGCCATCATGGCGGCCTCCATCGCGGTGGTGCGGATCCTGGAAAAAGAGATGGGCCTGGATGTCGCCAAGCATGCCACTCTGGTGGCGGGTCACAGCCTGGGGGAATATTCCGCGCTCTGCGCGGCAGGCGGCTTCAGTTTGGCCGATACGGCGCGGCTTTTGAAAATACGCGGCCAGGCCATGCAATCGGCGGTGCCGGTGGGCGAGGGCGGCATGACCGCCTTGATCGGCGCCGATATCGAGCAGGCGGAAGAGGTCGCCAAGGAAGCGGCCGCCGCTGGCGGCGTGTGTGTCGTCGCCAATGACAATGCCCCCGGGCAAGTGGTGATCTCCGGCACTTTGGACGCACTGGCGCGCGCCGGTGAAATCGCCAAGGCCAAAGGCATCAAGCGCGCCTTGCCGCTGGCGGTGTCCGCGCCGTTTCATTGTCCCCTGATGCAGCCAGCCGCCGACAAGATGGCCGAGGCGCTCTCCAGCGTCACCATCCGGCCCTTGGCGGTGCCGGTGCTGGCAAATGTCACGGCCAAGGAAGCCGGCAATCCGGATCATGTGCGCCAACTGCTGGTGGAGCAGGTGACGGGGCGGGTACGCTGGCGCGAAAGCGTCCTGGCGCTGCGCGGCCTGACGGTGGATGTGACGGTGGAATTCGGCGGCAACAAAGTGCTGACCGGCATGGTCAAGCGTATCGACAAGGACCTGGCCAATATCACCCTGGATACGCCTGCCGACCTGGAAGCATTTGGAAAGGGTCTCTGATGTTTGACCTCAGCGGAAAAACCGCACTCATCACCGGCGCCTCGGGCGGCATCGGCGGCGCCATCGCCAAGGCGCTGCACGGTCAAGGCGCGACTCTAGTTCTTGCTGGCACACGTATCGATGCTTTGAAGGCGGTTGCTGATTCATTGGGTAGTCGCGCGCATATTGCGGTAGCGGACCTTTCCCAGTCGGGCTCGGTCGAGGCCTTGCCTAAAGCTGCGGAAGAACAGCTTGGCGGCACCATCGATATCCTGGTCAACAATGCCGGCATCACCAAAGACAATCTCTTCCTGCGCATGAAGGACGAGGAGTGGGATCAGGTGATCGCGGTCAATCTCACCGCCGCCTTTCGCCTGTCGCGCGGCGTGCTGCGCGGCATGATGAAAAAGCGCTGGGGCCGCATCGTGCAGATCAGTTCGGTGGTCGGCGCCACCGGCAATCCGGGCCAGGGCAACTATGCCGCCGCCAAGGCGGGGCTGATCGGCATGACCAAGAGCCTGGCGGCCGAAGTCGCCTCGCGCAACATCACCGTCAATGCGGTGGCGCCCGGTTTCATCCAGACCGCGATGACCGAAGCGCTCACCGACCAGCAGAAAGAGATGATCGCGCAGCGAATCCCGGCCGGACGGATGGGCAGGCCTGAGGAAATCGCCGCCGCCGTGGTCTATCTGGCCAGCGAAGAAGCGGCCTATGTCACCGGCGAAACCATCCATGTCAATGGCGGGATGGCGATGATATGATAGGGAAAACAATCACTTAACCAGTAGATTGGCGGGACAGGAAGGTTTATGTTACCTAACCGCCCACCCCACGAAGCACCAATTGTGTGGCCCGGCGTTGTGCTACTGCCGGTTTGAAATCTAGGAGAGGCTTACAAGTCCATGAGCGATACTGCCGAGCGCGTGAAGAAGATCGTCGTCGAACATCTCAATGTCGATGCCGACAAGGTCACCGACACCGCGTCCTTCATCGAAGACCTGGGCGCCGACAGCCTCGATACCGTCGAGCTGGTCATGGCGTTTGAAGAGGAATTCGGCATTGAAATTCCCGACGACGCGGCGGAATCCATTGTGACGGTCGGTGACGCCGTCAAGTATATCGACAAAGCGAACGCCGCCTGATCTGGCGCAAAAGGTCTTAAGCCTATGCGCAGGGTCGTCGTTACGGGCCTGGGTCTCGTCACGCCGCTGGCTTGTGGTGTGGAAGAAACCTGGGCGCGCCTGCTTGCCGGCCAGTCCGGCGCCAGCGCCATCACCAAGTTCAAGACTGACGATCTGCCGACCAAGATCGCCTGTCAGGTGCCGCGCGGCGACGGTTCGGACGGCAGCTTCAACCCCGATCAGTGGGTGGATGCCAAAGAGCAAAGGCGCATGGATGATTTCATCATCTATGGCCTGGCCGCCGCCAAGCAGGCGGTGCGCGATTCCGGCTGGGAAGCCAAAAGCCCGGACGAGCAGTACCGCACCGGGGTCCTGATCGGTTCGGGCATCGGCGGGCTGACCGGGATCGAGGAAGCCTCGATCCTGGTGCATGAAAAGGGCCCGCGACGCCTGTCGCCCTTCTTCATTCCGGGCCGGCTGATCAATCTTGTCTCCGGCTATGTCTCCATCGAGCATGGTTTCAAGGGCCCCAACCATTCGGTGGTCACGGCCTGCGCCACCGGCGCCCATGCCATCGGCGATGCCGCGCGCCTGATCGCGCTCGA
>CBHTTW010000087.1:0-9127 GCA_966096025.1 uncultured Alphaproteobacteria bacterium
GTCCCCGGCGCGTCGCCAAGAACTTTCAGTTCGCCGTCGCCCGGCTGACGCGCGGGCACTTTGGGGCCCGACAGTTTCGACAACCACTGATCCCAATCCGGCCACCAGGAGCCGGGATTTTCCGTGGCGCCCTTCTTCCAATCTTCGATGTTGGTCGCGCCGGCATCGTTGGTCCAATACTGATATTTTTTTGCCGCCGGCGGATTGATCACACCCGCGATATGGCCCGATCCGGCGATGATGAACCGCACCGGCCCGCCGAACAGATTGACCGACTTGAACACCGAATTGGCCGGGGCGATGTGATCTTCCCGCGCCGACTGCAGATAGACCGGCACCTTCACTTTCGACAAATCCAGTTTCACCCCGGCCATCTTCATCTTGCCCTTGGCCAGCGCATTTTCCTTGTAGCAATTGCGCAAGTAAGACAGATGCAGCTTTTCCGGCATCCGCGTGGTGTCGGAATTCCAATAAAGCAGGTCGAACGGCATGGGCTGCTTGCCCAGCATGTAGTTGTTGATCACGAACGACCAGATCAGGTCATTGGCGCGCAGCATGTTGAAGGCGCCCGCCATCTTGGAGCCGGGCAAGACGCCGCCCTCGCTGTCCATTTTCTGCTTCAGGGCGTCGAGCTGCGCCTCGTCCACGAACACCGACAATTCACCGGCTTCGCTGAAATCGGTCTGCGCCGCCCAGAAGGTCGCCGAATGAATCCGGTCGTCGTGCTTTTCGGCCATATAGGCGAGGGTGGCCGCCAGCAAGGTGCCGCCGATGCAATAGCCCACGCAATTGGGGTCGCGCACCCCGGTGGCGCGTTCCACCGCGTCCAGCGCGGCGAAGATGCCGCCCTGCATGTAATCCTCGAAACCCTTCTGGGCCATGTCGGCATCGGGATTGACCCAGCTCACCAGAAACACTGTGTAACCTTGGCCCACCAGCCAGCGCACGAAGCTGTTCTCGGGCCGCAAATCGATGATGTAGTACTTGTTGATCCAGGGCGGAAAGATCAGCAGCGGCCGCTCATGGACTTCATCCGTGGACGGAGAATATTGCAGCAACTCCATGATCTCGTTGCGGAACACCACCTTGCCGGGAGCCGTGGCGACATTCTCGCCGATGGTGAAGCCGTCGGCCGATTGGCGGATGGAAAGCTCGCCCTGGCCGCGCTCGATATCGGCCAACAGATTGTCCAACCCCTTGACCAGATTCTCGCCATTGGAGGCGATGGTGGCTTTCAGCACATCGGGATTGGTGAGCGGAAAATTGGTCGGGGCAAAGGCGTCGGCGAACTGGCGGGTATAGAAGGCGACCCGGCCCCGCTCCTTCTCGTCCAGTCCGTTCAGCTTGCCCACCATCTCCTGCATGGCATTGGCGGTGAGCAGATAGCTCTGCTTGATGAAATCGAAGATTTCATTCTCCCGCCAGGCTTCGTTCTTGAAGCGGCGGTCGCCGGGCGCGGGCTCCACCACGGCGGGGGCTTCGCCGCCCAGCATGCGCCGCGCAGTGGATTCCCACAGAGTCATGAAATTGCCCCACCAGGCCGCCTGCGCCGCCGCCACCGCCTCGCGGTCGCTGCCCATCGCCTTGGCCAACGCCAGCATGGCGCCGGAAATGTTGAGCGGATCGATCGGGCCGGGCTCTTTGCGGCTGCTCATGCGGCCGATGAAGTCCAGCATCAGCTCCTGGCTCTTCAGGCCCACCGTCATCATGTTGCGGGCGAATTCGCGCGGCTCGATGCTGCCGACGGCCAGCGCCGGTTCCGGAGTGGGGGACGAGGGGCCGGCTTGACGGGTCATCGTGAGGGCGCCTTTCGTGAATTCCCTGATAACCGTGTGCCGCGACGCCCGCAAGACGTGGCAAATGCGGGGCACATCTGCAGGAATCTGGCAATCATTCACGATATTTACCCGCTCTTTTGCTGGCGTGGGGGCGTCTGCCGGGGTATATCGGCTCCGGTTGGGTACGCGCCCCGGGCCGCAGGCTTGGGGAGCAGGGGCACCGGCATGGGATGCCGGGACATTGCTGTAGGACAAGGGCAGTTAGGGCATGACCAAGACATATGCGCGGCCTCTGGCGATGGCGACGCTGGCGATCATTCTGGCGTTCGGTACCGCGGGTTGCGAGACCATGTCCGATCTCGACCCGACCGGCCTGCTGGGCGATGACTCGCCCGCGCCGGAAAGCCAGTTCCCCACCGACAGCAATGCCCAGGCCGAAGCCGACGCCGCCACCACCACGCCCGACCTGGCAAGCATTCCCGCCCGCCCGGCCATGCCGAATGCGGGCGCCCAGGCCAATACCGCCCAACAGGTCGCCGCTGCCGGGGCCCAGGCCCAATACAGCGCCGATGCGCTGAGGGCCGGCACCGATGCCGCCGCACCGCCGCCGCTTGCCACCGACGCCGCGGCCACCCGCCAGGCCCTGGCCGCCGCCGGTGCGCCTCCCACCGCCAGCGATGCACCGCCTTCCGCCAGCGACGCGCCGCCTTCGGCCGGATCTGCTCCGGCGGCCGCTCCGCCGCCCACCGCCAGTGATGCGCCGCCTTCCGCTGGTGCGGCGGTTGCCGCGGTTGGTCCCGCCGCCCCGCGCCCAAGCGCGCCGCGTGCCGCTGATGCTCCGCCGACCGCTGCCGCGCCCCAGTCCGCTCCGCCGCCGCCTGTGGCCGTGGCATCCGCCGCGCCGCCGCCGGCACGGCCCGCTGCCATAGCTCCGCCGCCCGGCGCCGAGCCTGCCGTCCCGGCGGTGCCGATGACCGCCGGCGCCCGCCGCGCGGCCATGACCAATCCCACCGATGCCGAACTGGGCTTTCGGCCGTCTTCCGCGCCCGCCCTGAATGCCAGTGTGGCGCAATGGGTGTCGCCGCCGATCCTTCAGCATTATCGCCAGACCGCCGCCCAGGCCGGCGCGGCTGGAACCTCTTTGCCCGCGGTTCCGGCGGTTCCCGCCGCTCCGGCGCGCAGGGGCGCGCGCGGCGCCGCTCCCATGCCGCAAGACGTGGTCGCCAGCATGGATGGGGTTCCGGGCACGCCCATGGGCATGGCCGCGGCGCAGAATGGCGGCGTGGCGCCGACCGAGATCGTCTATTTCGCCGGTGACGGCACCGCCCTGACCAAGGCCGCCCGCGCCCAGATCAGCAAGGCCGTTGCCACCTTCGAGGCCCGCGGCGGCACCGGCACCGTCAAGGTGGTGGGTCATGCCTCCAGCCGCACCCCGAACATGTCGGTGGAACGGCATCTGCAGGTGATCTTCCAAAAGTCCCAGGCGCGCGCCAATGCCGTGGCCCAGGCGCTGATCAAGGCAGGGATACCGGCGGACAAGGTGCAGATCGAGGCGGTCGGCGATAGCCAGCCGATCTTCTACGAATCCATGCCAAAGGGTGAGGAAGGCAACCGCCGGGCCGAGATTTTCGTCTCGCTGTGACGGCTGCGCGGTCCGAATAACCGGTTTGCACGAAACGGCCGCATTTTAACCGAAAAACGATTGCGCCCCGGGTATAAATTCCCGATTCTTCGCTGCTTTCAGGATTCTACGCCATGCATACCGACTTCTACCGCATCAAGCGGCTGCCGCCTTACATCTTTGAGGAAGTCAATCGCCTCAAGGCGGCGGCGCGCGCCCGCGGCGAAGACATTATCGATTTCGGGATGGGCAATCCCGACATGGCGACACCCGATTATATCGTCGACAAATTGTGCGAGACGGCGCGCGATCCGCGCGCCCATCGTTATTCGGCGTCGCGCGGCATCAAGGGCCTGCGCAAGGCCCATGTCGCCTATTACAAGCGCCGCTTCGGCGTCGATCTCAATCCCGACAAGGAAGTGATCGCCGCGCTGGGCTCCAAGGAAGGCTTCGCCAATCTCGCCATGGCAATCACCGCGCCGGGCGATGTGGTGCTGGTGCCCAATCCCGCTTATCCCATTCATGCTTTCGGTTTCATGATCGCGGGCGCCGCCATCCGCCATGTCCCCGCCACCTCGCCGGAGGAATACCTCAGCAAGATCGGCGTGGCGACGCGTCATTCGGTGCCGTCGCCGCTGGCGCTGGTGGTGAATTATCCCTCCAATCCCACGGCGCAGGTTGTCGGGCTGGATTTCTACAAAGAGATCATCAAATTCGCCAAGAAGCATGAGATCTGGGTGCTCAGCGACCTGGCCTATGCCGATATCTATTTCGACGAGGCCAATCCGCCGCCTTCGATCCTGCAAGTGGATGGCGCCAAGGATATCGCCATCGAATTCCAATCCCTGTCCAAGACCTATTCCATGCCCGGCTGGCGCATGGGTTTCGCCGCCGGCAATGAGACCTTGATCGGCGCCCTGGCGCGGATCAAATCCTATCTGGACTATGGCGCCTTCACGCCCATCCAGGTCGCCGCCGCCGCCGCGCTCAATGGGCCGCAGGACGCCGCCAAGGAAATCCGCGGCATCTACAAATCCCGCCGCGATGTGCTGGTGAAGAGCATGGCCGCCGCCGGCTGGGATATTCCCGCGCCGCCCGCCTCCATGTTCGCCTGGGCCCCGGTGCCGGAAAAATACAAGACGCTGGGCTCCATGGAATTCGCCAAGGACCTGCTGATCCACGCCAAGGTGGCAGTGTCGCCCGGCATCGGCTTTGGCGAATATGGCGAGGGTTATGTCCGCGTCGCCCTGGTCGAGAATGAACATCGCATCCGCCAGGCGGCGCGCAATGTGAAGAAGTTTCTCTCCCAGGGCACCAACGGCGCGCCGGACGATGCCGGCGACAGACCGAAAAAGAATCTGGCGCCTGCAAAATGATGCCTCCTTTCAAGATTGCCATTGCCGGGCTCGGCACGGTGGGCGGCGGCGTGGTCAAGGCCTTGGCGGCGCGCGGGCCCGAATTGTCCGGCCGCGCCGGACGCAAGCTGGAAATCGTGGGCGTGTCGGCGCGCAGCAAAAGCAAGGCGCGCGGCTTTGACGTCACGGGCTGGACCGACGATGCCTTGTCGCTGGCCAAGGGCGATGCCGATGTCGTGGTCGAACTGATCGGCGGCGAAGAAGGCATCGCGCGCCAGCTGGTCGAAACCGCGCTGGCCAACAAGAAGCATGTGGTGACCGCCAACAAGGCGCTGCTGGCCAAGCATGGCAAGGCGCTGGCCGACCTGGCGGAGAAAAACGGCGTCACCCTGAAATTCGAAGCCGCGGCGGCGGGCGGCATTCCCATCGTCAAGGCGCTGCGCGAAGGCCTGATCGCCCATGGCGTGGATGCGGTCAAAGGCATCCTCAACGGCACCTGCAATTACATTCTCACCGAAATGGAATCCTCGGGCCGTTCCTTCGCCGATGTGCTGCAGGAAGCCCAGGCCAAGGGCTATGCCGAGGCCGACCCGACCTTGGACGTGGGCGGCGGCGACACCGCGCACAAGCTGGCCTTGCTCACCAGCATCGCCTTCGGCACCGCGCCCGATCTCAGCGCCGTGGCGGTGGAAGGCATCGAACATATCTCGCCCGACGACATCGCCTTTGCCTCGGAGTTCGGTTTCCGCATCAAGCTGCTGGGCGTCGCCAGGAAACTCGATGGCAAGATCGACCAGAAGGTCCATCCCGTACTGGTGCGCGCCCGCTCGTCCCTCGCAAATGTCGGCGGCGCCGCCAATGGCGTCTTGGTGGATGCGGGCGAGGCGGGATCCTTCTTCTTCTCCGGACGCGGCGCGGGCGAAGCGCCCACCGCCAGCGCGGTGATCGCCGATATCGTCGAAGCCGCGTGCGGCTCTCCCACGCCGGTCTTCGGACGACCCGCGTCAAGCCTGACCAGGCTGGCCCCCGCCGACGGCAAACAGGCGGTCTCTTCCTGGTATCTGCGCTTCGAAGTGCTGGATGTGCCCGGCGTGCTGGCCGCCATTACCCGTCATCTGGCCGATGCCGGAGTTTCCATCGAAAGCATGATCCAGCGCGGCCGCGCCCCCGGCGAGCCTGTCGCCATTGTCATGATCACCCATGAGACCGCCCAGCATGACGTGGAACGCGCCTTGAAGGCCATCGGCGCTTCCGACAAGGTGCGCGCCAAGCCTTGCATGATTCCTATGGAATTGTAGGTCAGCGCCAAGTTTTTATTGGTTCAACTCCCTTGCGCTCCGCTCCAGGTCGTTGAACGTAATTGAGATCAACATCGAGTTAGAAGAAATGACCGAGACCCGCCCGCCCGCACAGGTAAAGCCGCTGGACCGCGCTTTTGCGCTGGAAGCGGTGCGCGTCACCGAGGCGGCGGCGATCGCCGCCTTCTCCCAGATCGGGCGCGGCAATGAGCATGACGCCGACCAGGCGGCGGTGGAAGCCATGCGCGCCGCCTTCAATGTGCTGCCCATCGACGGCACGGTGGTGATCGGCGAGGGCGAACGCGACGAGGCCCCCATGCTGTTCATCGGCGAGAAAGTCGGGCAGGGCGGTCTGGCGGTGGATATCGCGCTCGATCCCCTGGAAGGCACCACGCTCACGGCAAAAGCCATGGCCAATGCGCTGGCGGTGATGGCGATGGCCGAGCCCGGCACCATGCTGAACGCGCCCGACACCTATATGGACAAGATCGCGATCGGTCCCGGCTACAAGGAAGGCCTGGTCGATCTGGACGCCGAGCCTGGCGACAATATCAACGCCATGGCCAAGGCCAAGGGTGTCACCGCCAAGGACGTTACCGCTTTGGTGATGGACCGCCCGCGTCACGAAGCGCTGATCGCCAAGATCCGCAAGGCGGGCGCCAAGGTGAAACTGATCACCGATGGCGATGTCGCCGGTGTGATCGAAACCACCGATCCCTTGACCGGCGTGGATATTTACATGGGCTGGGGCGGCGCGCCCGAAGGCGTCCTGGCGGCTGCGGCCTTGCGCTGTGTCGGCGGCCAAATGCAGGGACGCCTGGTGTTCCGCAATGACGACGAACGCAAGCGCGCCGCGACATGGGGCATCAAGGACCTCAACCGCAAATACAAGCTGCATGATTTGATCTCCGGCGATGTGGTGTTCTCCGCCACCGGCGTCACCGACGGCTCGATGCTGCGGGGCGTGCACCGCGTGGGCAATTTCATCACCACCGAAAGCGTGGTGATGCGCTCCTCGACCGGAACCGTGCGTTGGATCAAGGCACGCCACCGCCGCGATCCCAGTGCCTGAGGCCGCTTTCGGCGTCGCCCGTTCCTTCAGCGGCCGCCGCTGGCTGCTCAAACCCGTGGATGCGGAACTGGAATCGACGCTGTTGCGCGAACTGCCGCCGGTGGTGGCGCGTCTGCTCGCATTGCGCGGCGTCACCCTGGCGCAAGCCGCCGACTATCTGGCGCCCCGGCTCAAGAAATTGCTGCCTGATCCGTCGGTGTTGAAAGACATGGATGTGGCGGTGGCGCGCGCCGCCAAGGCGCTGACCGCGGGCGAGCGTATCGCGGTGTTCGGCGATTATGACGTGGACGGTTCGACGTCTGCGGCGCTGCTGTCGGATTTTCTGACTGCGCTTGGTGCGCCGCCGCGCGTCTATATCCCCGACCGCATGACCGAAGGCTATGGACCGTCTCCCACGGCCATGCGCGCCTTGCATGTTGAAGGCGCTTCGCTGGTGATCACGGTGGATTGCGGCGCCGCCGCCATGGCCGCCCTGCAGGAAGCCAAAAATCTGGGATTGGATGTGGTGGTGCTGGATCATCACCGGGTCGAAGCCTCACCGCCGGCCGTGGCGCATGTCAATCCCAACCAGCCGGGCGACACATCGAACCTTGGTCACCTCTGCGCCGCCGGGGTCACCTTCCTGTTCCTGGTGGCGCTCAACCGGCATCTGCGCGAGAGCAAATTTTACGAGGAGCGGGGCATCGCCGAACCGGACTTGCGCCAGTTCCTGGACCTGGTCGGCTTGGCGACGGTCTGCGATGTGGTGCCGCTGGAAGGAATCAACCGCGCCTTTGTCCGTTTCGGCCTGGGTCAGTTGGGGGCGCTGTCGCGTCCGGGACTTGCGGCCCTGGCCGGGATCGCGGGCGCCAAGCCGCCCTTCACGCCTTACACCTTCGGATTTCTGTTGGGGCCGCGCATCAATGCCGGCGGGCGGGTGGGGCGTTCGTCTTTGGGCGTCGATCTTTTGACCGCGCGCGATGCCGACAAAGCCAATGACTTCGCGGCCCAACTCGACCTGCACAACAAGGAACGCCAGGCGATCGAAAAACTGATCCTGGAAGAGGCTGCCGCCATGGCGGCTGCCCAAGCCAACGCGCCTTTCATTCTGGTTTCGGGCGAAGGCTGGCATCCCGGCGTGGTCGGCATTGTCGCCAGCCGCTTGCGCGAGCGTTTCTCCAAGCCCGCCTTTGTCGCGGGTTTCGAAGGCGAGATGGGACGCGGCTCGGTGCGCTCCATTCCCGGCATCGATGTCGGCCAGATCATCCGCGCCGCCTCGGAGGCGAAAGTGATCGAGTATGGCGGCGGCCATGGCATGGCGGCGGGCTTCTCGCTGATGGCGCCGCAACTGGAACCTTTTCGCAGATTCGTCGAGGCGCAGTTTGCCGGAGCCGGCGCGGCGCTGGACGCGGTTTACGATCTTTATCTGGATGCGGTGTCCTCGCCGGCGGGCGCCAATATCGCCCTGGCGCAGGAAATCGCTTCGGCGGGCCCGTTCGGCGCCAGCAATCCCGAGCCGCTGCTGGTGCTGCCCGATGCGCGGGTGGCCTATGCCGATGTGGTGGGCAAGTCCCATGTCAAATTGCGGCTGGCGGGCGGCGACGGCACCGTGCTGGACGCCATTGCCTTTCGGGCGGCCCAAAGCCCGCTGGGAGAGGGGCTTTTGGCCTCCCGCGGCAAACGGGTCCACGCCGTGGGACGCCTGCGCCAGGACGACTGGAACGGCCGTATCCGGGTCCAGCTGGAAGTCGAGGACGCCGCCCCGGCAGGGGCCTGATCCCTCTCCCCTTGTGGGGTGAGGCCCGACCGGCTTTGCCGGTCAAATCGGTCCTGTGGACCGATTTGAGGCCCGAACGCCGCGTGCTTGGGCGCGCGGCCGGGAATATCAACCGCCCAGGCCGAAATTTGGGTTGCCAAACTAGGACTTGGCCGTTAAATCCCCGCCCTCCGGCAGCGCCCTTCGTCTATCGGTTAGGACTCAGGATTTTCATTCCTGCAAGGGGGGTTCGACTCCCCCAGGGCGC
>CBHTTW010000088.1:0-9066 GCA_966096025.1 uncultured Alphaproteobacteria bacterium
GTGGCGCGCTCCCACAAGCCGCCGAAACGGGTGAAGGCGCCGACCGTGACGCCATTGTCGCTCCAGCCGCCGACTTTCCCGTAGGACAGCCGCAGCGAGAAAGTCGCGTCGGGATAGGTGTTGGCGCCATAGATCGCAAAGCGCGCCTTGGACAGTTTCTGCGCCGCCTGGTCAATCGGGCCGCTGACGCGGGCCTCATAGTCCTTGCGCTCCGCGCGGCTGGCGGCATCGGTGGCCAGGACAAAGCGGATCATCGGATCGTCGGACGCCTTGATCGCGGCCATCCCGCCTTCCCACAATTTGCGGCGCAGGGCAGGATCGGAAAGCGTGGACTGGGCCAGGCGCGCCGACAGGGTCTCCGGCGAATCCTTGCCCAGGAAAGTCTTGGTGGCGGGCGCGTCTGCGGTCAGATATTCGCGCAGCTTGGAGAGCCAGAATTCCAGCATCATCTGTTCCAGTTCCGGATAGACCGGCGATGCATCCAGAATGCGCTTTTCCAGCAGCGGCAACCGGCTGTCGGTATATTCCGGCAGCCGTTCGCCATTGGGCTTGGCCTTTTCCTCGGCGGCGCGCACCAGGGCGCGGGCGTAGCCGAACAGATCCGAGCCGAATCCGCCTCGCGTTTCCTGGAAACTGTAAGCGCTGTAGAGGGCTTTCAAAGAGGACTGCGCCCGCGCGATATCGCCCCAGGGATCGCCGGTTTCCTTGGCCAAGGCCGCGCTCTTGGACACCGCGTCGCGCAATTGCCGGTCGGCCTGGCGTTTGGCGGAAATCAGCGCCGGATCGACCAAGGCCTTCCACTGGCCGCTGAAGGCCTTGAAGCTGTTCTCGATGCCGAACAGCCGGTCATCGGCGATGCGGGCATGCTCGGCGCTTTCCGCGCTGAAGCGGATCAGGCGGCCGCGTATTTCCGAAAACAGCAGCAAGGTGCGCGGCAATGAAAGGTCGCGCAGGGTTTCCAGCTGCTCCGCCGTCAACAGCCGCTGGGTGCTGCCGGGATTGCCGGCGACAAACACCGGTTCGCCGTCCTTGGGCGCGGCAACGCTCCATTGCAGGTGGTCCGGGCTGGCGATGGGGGCGCCCTTTTCATAAAGGCGTACAAAGGAGAAATCCAAATCGTAGCGGGGGAAGTTGAAATTGTCGGGATCGCCGCCAAAGAAGGCGGTTTGCAGTTCCGGCGCCACCACCAGCCGCACATCGGAATATTTGCGGAAGACATAAAGCTTGTACTGGCCGCCCTGGTAAAGCGTGATCACCTGGCAGCGATAGAGATCCTGGCGGCCGGTACAGCCTTCCTTCTCCACCGCCGCGATCTCGCCGTCGCGGGCGCGCACGAAATCCTGGCCGGTCTTGCCGGCCGCGGCATTCGTGACCCTGGCGGTGACATCCGAAATGGCGGTGAGGATTTCGGCCTGCATGCCCGGACAAAGCTTTTCGTCCTCGCGGCGGGCCGCCGAGAAACCGTCCTTGACGTAATCGGTCTGGGGGCTCGAGAGATTTTGGGCGCAATCGCGCACACAATGGTGATTGGTGAGAACCAGCCCACGGCCCGAAACCAGCGATGCCGAACAGCCCGAAGAAAGGCGCACCGCCGCGCCGCGCACCTTGGTCAGCCAGGCCTGATCGATCGCCGTGCCGTATTTCGCATTCACCGTCGCGGCGGGAAAATTGTCGAATGTCCACATGCCTTCATCGGCCTTGGCCGCGGTGGCAAAAACGGCGGCCATTCCAGCCAGGATTAGAAACGGCAATCTCATGACAACCCCTCGACATTTCTCAGGCGGCAAGCATGCGCACGCCGGACGCGTTTTGCAAAGCATGTCAGCTTATTGTCAGGTTTGGAAAACTCAACCGCTTCAGCCCATTAGAAATTTGTCGGCAAGACGAAAATGCCGCCGGTACAGCGCATTGTACCGCCGGGCGCCGCCGCTATAGTCGTGAACGGCGATTTGGAAGCGGTTGGAGATGCGTCAAGTCAAGCGGGGCAAAACGGGCAGCCCCTTGCGCCTGCACGGCACCATCGCGCGGGACATCGGTATCGGCATTGTTTCGGGGCGGCTCAAGCCGGGTCAGATTCTAACAGGAGAAATCGATTCCAGCGCCCGCCTGGCGGTGTCGCGCGCGGCCTATCGTGAAGCCTTGCGGATCTTGGCGGCGAAAGGTCTTGTGGAATCGCGGCCCAAGGTCGGAACCAAGGTCAGCGAGCGGAAGAATTGGCATCTGCTGGATCCCGATATGGTGGGTTGGACTTTCGCCAATGAACCCGACTGGGTCATGCTCAAGAACCTGTTCGAACTTCGTGACATTGTGGAGTCGCACGCCGCCGCGCTTGCCGCAATCCGGCGCAGCGAGGCGCAACTGAAGCGCATGCGCCAAGCTTTGGAGGCAATGAGGCGGCACACGCTGGCGACGGAAGCGGGCCGCGACGCTGATAAGGAATTCCACAGCACCCTGCTCGAGGCGAGCGGAAACGCTTACATCATTTCCCTGACCACGGGGATGAACGCCGCCGTGGTGGTCACCACGATTTTCAAACAGCGCCTGTACCCTTTGCGGCGCGATCCCATTCCGGATCATGCAAAGGTGCTGGACGCGATCGCCGCCAAGGACCCGCAGCGCGCCCGCAAGCGTATGAGTGAACTGATCCAGCTGGCGCTGCAGGATACGCCGGCGGTGAACGCCCCGCGGAAATCGAAAAAAACCGATTCGCGCTAAAGCCGCGGCAGCGCCACGAAGCTGACTTTTTTCGACCTATTTGCGCCCCAATTCATCCGCATTCCGGATCGATAAAAGTTCCATCATTCAACGTGCAGTCGAATGATATGTGCCATGCACGTCATCAAGGAACTTTTGACATGGAAATTTTCCGATCCCTTGGTCAAAAAAACACCGATAAGACCGGCATTTCATGGCATCGGGCGCAGGCATGCACATCTCACGAAAAATTTCAGTTGGCTGGTAATATTCCTAATAGCCACACGGGGCTCATCCATGCCACATGCTCGCATTGATCAGTGTGTTCTACGTCCGTGTTTAACGCGTTCGATGGAGTGGGGAACATTTTCGGCGGCACTTTGTTGCGCACCAGACCCCTGATCCGGCGCGTCGATGGCCCGGCCGGGTTCCATCGGATAGCCGCGCGGCGAAGCGCCCGACGCAAACGCGCTCTTCTGCTCACACCTTTGGTAATCGGAGCATTCGTTCTGGCGGCGGGACATGGGCGCGAAGCCGTCAGCAGAGCGAGCCGGGAAAAAATCATCGCCGCGCTGAGGGATCCACTATCGCTTTTTGGCGACCGCTCGCCCGGCGAACGCCGTCCCGGCGCGTTGCTTGCCTCCAAAAAAGGCGGGCCGCATGAACGCGTGCTTTCCACCGTGCGCGATCGGCCGCAAGCCGGCGATATTCCGCCGGCAGCGGACAATCCCATTTTCGCCGCCGCGCCGCCGGCGTTCGAAACCAATTCGCTCTCGCCGCCGCTGGGCACACCGCCCGCTTCCGGACCGCCTTTTTCCAACACGCCTTTCTTGTTTCCGGGGCCACCCCCCAGTGGCATTCCGCCGGAAGGAATACCGCCGGGAGGAGCACCGCCTGGCGGCACACCGCCGGAGGGAATACCCCCGGGTGGCACGCCTCCAGGTGGCACGCCGCCTGGTGGAACGCCACCAGGCGGACCGCCGGAAGCCCCGCCCATCCCCGTTCCCGAACCCGCGACCTGGACAATGATGCTTCTGGGCCTGCTTGCCGCGAGCGTGGTTGCGCGCGCGATGCGTCGCTCGCCTTAGGTATCGCGTGCGCGCACACGTCCAAAACCTTCTATTGGCGATATTCCTGGCCACCACGCCAGGTGCAACAGCGGCACCGGTACACAAGGCAGCTGCCGGGGCCCGCATCTGGTATTCGCCAAACGATTACCCGCAGCTCGCCCTGCCTGATGGCCGCTCGGAAATCGTCCGCAGCGTCCTCAACATCGCCAAGCCGATGCACTTCGGCGATTTTATCTGGAACGAGGATGGTATCGGCAAAGGTCCGCTATGGATTCGCGTCGACCTCGCCAGGCAATTGATCTCGGTTTTTCGCGGCGGACACGAGATCGGCACCGCGGTCATTCTCTACGGAAGCGACGGAAAAGCGAGCCCGACCGGGAGCTTCACCGTTTTGGAAAAATCGGCACACTATTACTCGCGCACCTATGACGCGCCGATGCCCTATATGCTTCGCCTCACCAATGACGGCGTGGCCATTCATGGCAGCAATGTTCTGGAAGGCTGGGCCACCCATGGCTGCATCGGTGTGCCGACGGAATTCGCACGGCTGTTGTTCGGCGCGGCAAAAAAAGGTGATCCGGTCGTGATAGTTCCCGCCCCGCCGGGAGCCAGAAAAGCTTAGAAAATCAGGCTTTCCCGCATTCGATAAAATTCGAACAATGACGTTGCACATCTCCTAACCAGGTCTCTCCACCCCATCTAAACCCCGGCAAAGAAAAACTTCTGCGGCAATGCAGAAGCTTCTTGTCCCATGATGCCGGGCCGCTGGAAAAAGCGGATGATGGCCTGCGCGACGGTATTCGCCGCGCCCCTTGTCATGGGTTCGGCCACTCTGCCCTTCACGTTCGACGAGCGCATTCTTGCGGCGCACAACCAGGAGCGCCTGGCGCTGGGCCTGGAACCGCTGATCTGGGATCAAGCGCTCGCCCAATCGGCGCAACAATGGGCCGACCATCTGGCGGCCACCGGGCGCTTCGAGCATGCCCCGGAAAATCGCTTTACGCCCGAAGGCGAAAACCTGTGGGCCGGCAGCAAAGGCTATTTCGCGCCCGAAGCCATGGTCGATGCCTGGATCCGGGAAAAGCAATTCTTCCGCCCCGGCCTGTTTCCCGACAACAGCACCACCGGCAAAGTGGAAGATATCGGCCACTATACGCAAGTGGTCTGGCGCGCCACCACCCAGGTGGGCTGCGCGCAAGCCGCCAGTGCAAGCGAGGACATCCTCGTTTGCCGCTATGCCGAAGCCGGCAACTACCGGGGCGAGCAGCCCTTCTAGGGTTCAGCGCTTGGGAAAGCGCGTGAAGACATAGTCCTTCCCCGCCACCTTGGTATGACAGGCAAAGCCGCAGCCGGAGCCCGTACCGAGCGGCGTGAAATTGTCCGATGTGCTGTCATAGTTGAGCTGGCCGTAGCCCCATCCGCCGGAGCCCGCGAACCGCTTGCTGTCCTTGGCCATCAAATCCAGGTCATGCAACGAGCCCGGCACCTGGGCCGGAAAACCGTCCGGACTTTTGACCGTATTCCAGTGGATTTTGACCATCTTCACGCCATCTGGAAATTTCCTGCCTTCGGCGGGAAGCCCGGACTTGTAAGCCTCGATCATGGCAGGATTGCCCACGATCACGGCCAGCATCTCGCCTTGCTGGCTGGCGCCGATCACTTGCCAGTTTTCGTAGCCCTTGAATTCGGAGAGCGCCAAGCCGTCCGGCACCTTGGCCGTATCCTTGTTTTGCTGGGCAACGGCGACCCCGCCAAGTGCGGCAAGAATGGCGGAACCGATCATGGACAGTTGAAGTTTGGAAATGCGCGGCATGAAAACCTCCACATTTGGGCCGGAGAAATTTCCGGACCTTCTCGAAGTACAGTTTTGAGGAATGGTGCGACGCTTGAGTTACTGGGCGCAACGAACACTGAGACCATCTGTAGTATCAGGGACCGCGTCAACACTCCTGTGACGGGCCCCTTCGCCGTCTTTGCGCAAGACCCGCTTGCCGAATGGTCATTCGCTGGGCAAGGCGCGCAAGGCGCTGCGGTGTGGCTGTTGCCAACACACAAGCGGCATGCCTGAATGGTGTCATCGGGGCTAGGGGCGGTGCGTGGCTGAGCCAGACAAAGTCTTCGCGAAATGCGCGTGGCGGCTGATCCCGTTCATCATGCTGCTTTATGTGGTGGGCTTTATCGACCGGTCGAATGTCGGTTTCGCCGCCCTGACCATGAACCGGGACATGGGATTTTCGGACCGCGTTTACGGGCTGGGTGCGGGCATATTCTTCCTGGGCTATCTCATCTTCCAGATTCCCACCGCCATCCTGCTGGCGCGGATCGGCGCGCGGCGGGTGATTTTCTGCGTCATGCTGGTCTGGGGCCTGGTTTCGGCCTGCAACGCCTTCATGCAGGGCCCCTATAGCTTCTATTTTCTGCGCTTTGCGCTGGGTGTGGCCGAGGGCGGCTTCACCCCCAGCATGATCTTCTATTTGACCTTGTGGTTTCCGCCCGCCTATCGCGGCCGCTTCATCGCCATCTTCTGCAGCGCCATTCCCATTGCCGGAATGATCAGCGGGCCGCTTTCCGGCCTGCTTCTGGGCATGGACGGGATCGCCGGCCTGCATGGCTGGCAATGGCTGTTCCTGATCCAGGGCCTGCCCGCCGCCCTGCTGGCCTTTGTGGTGTTCGCCGTTCTGCCGGACAATCCGACCCAGGCGGGGTGGCTCAACCCGGCGGAGAAAAGCGCCATTGCCGCCAGCCTGACCGCCGGAACGCCACCGCCGGATCGCAGTGTGCAGCAGGTTCTGCTGGATCCGCGACTGATACTGTTCGGCCTCGCCGGCTTTTGCTCGGCCATTGCGCTGTATGGGATCAATTTGTGGCTGCCGCAGATCATCCGGGCGATGGGCTTTTCCAATCGCGCCACCGGCTTTGTCGCCGCCCTGCCCTATGTGGTGAGCATGATCGCCATGATCGTCTGGGGACGCGTGAGCGATGCGCGGAACAAACGAATCTTGGACACCGCCCTCTCCATGCTGGTGGCGGCGGCGGCGCTGGCGGTTGCCGGATTCAGCACCAATTATCTGGTGGTTCTGGCCGCGCTTTCGCTTGCCCTGGCCGGCGGCCTGGCCGGCATCGGCCCCTTTCAGAGCATGCTGTCCTCTTTCGCGCGCGGCGCCGCCGGCGCGAGCGGATTGGCGCTGGTCAATAGCATCGGCACCTTGGGTGGTTTCTTCGGCCCCAATATTGTCGCGGCGCTGAAAAGTTCGACGGGCGGCTTTGGTCTCGCTATGCTCGCTTTGGCCGGCGCGCAGCTCTTGGCGGCACTAATCGTGCTGGCTACGGGACGGGCCCTTAACGCATCTCCTGGATCGCGCCCGACGCCATCTCGGTGACCCGTGCCAGGGCGTCCGGTTTGTAGAAGGCGATCCGCGCCTGATACACGTCGCGGCCAAAGCTTTCGGGCTTGGGCAGATAGGTCGTGGTGCCGTCCGACAGATTGAGAACCGCCACCGTGGTATCGGGAAACTGGCGCCGAAGATCGATCTGGAACTGGCTGTAGCATTCCGCCGGAGTCGAGACCAAAAAGGCCTCGCCCAACCGCCACACGGTGAAATGAAAATCGCTGTCGGGCCCGTCGCCGACCTGGGCGCGGCGCGCCAGGCTGCGCTCCAGCCGCTCGATGGCGAAGCGTTCGGTGGCGCTCGCCAGTTGCGCTTCCAACTCCTCGCGCGACGGGAAAGGCAGCAGCGGGAATTGGGTGGTCAAAAACCGGCCCGACAATTGGGTGCTGACATCGGAGCGCGGCGTAAGCCGCCAGATTCCCAGCGGCGTGCCGGATTCCTCGATACCCTGATAAGCGAGCTCCTGTCCGGGCGGAAACATGCCGCTCAAGACCGAAAGCGCGGCATAACCCAGCTCACGCCCATTCTGGTCGGCAACCTCGGTTTTGGCCTCATAACTGCGCCGTGGGGTCAGATCGCCGGAGGCGCCATGCATGAACACACACATCGCCCCGCCGGTATCGCGCTCCACCACTTCGCGCATCGCGCCGATATAGTCGGGCGACAGCAGCCGGTTGCCGCCGCCCATGGAGACGGGATGGCAGGCATAATTGACGATGGTGGCCCTGATTGTGCCGTCCTCGCCCGCGACCCGCCCCACCAGCACCGTGTCGTCGGCTTTTTCGGTGAGGTTCAAGCCGCAAATGTCGCGCCCGCTGGCCGGATCCACCGCATCGCGGTTGAAGGCAAGACCGCAGCGGCCATAGGCCCAGCTCAGCACACTGTCCGCCAGATTGGCGCGCGCCTGTTCGACAAGTTCGATGCACAGCGGCGTCAGGCTATCGAGATAGGCGGTAAGCAGGCCGCCGCCGGCGCGGTCGGCGGTGCGCCGGGTCAGGACCGGCAAGCTGTGGGAATGCGAAGGGTGCAGCATCAACTGTTCGGGCTTCAGCCCAAAGCGCCCCAGGATCGCGGCCCGGATGGCGGCGACTTCCCCGTCATCGGCGCAGCAGGAATCCATGGTGAGGAAGACCAGCTCGCTGCCGCCGCTCTGAAACACCAGGCAACTCGCCACGGCCGGACGATGCACGCCTTCCGCCACATCATGCTTGGCGCTTCCCCAGGTGCGCGAATAGACGCCGACGGGGGGCGTCACCATGGTTCGCGCGGTGCCGATACGGCCGCGAAATTCGGCATGTTTGAGCTTGGTCATCGCGGTCTCCGGCATCTTTTGAGGGCAAAATATCGCATAATGGATGCGTCCAAAAGCCTCCGCACGCGCCGCTGCGTCTGTTATGACTCTGCCGGCAAGGACGGGGTGGGTTGATGGATCGCCGGCATCTGCTGAAAAATTCCCTGGCACTGGGCGGCGCCTTCGGTATGGGCGCCTGTGCCGCCACGCCGCCCGCCCCGGCGCCGGCGCCCGCCAGCCCGGTCCCCACAACACCCTGGATGGAGCGGCCGCCGGTTTTGGCGCCGATCCGCGCCCATGCCGACCGGATTTACGACATCAAGGTCTGTCTCAGGCCGTTCCGCACCAAGGGCCCCAATCTGGATGTCGAGCATATCGGCGATGCCATGATCGTCCACAATTACGGCCATGGCGGCAGCGGCTGGTCGCTGTCCTGGGGCTCGGCCGACATGGCGGTGCAAAAGGCCATGTCCACCAGCCCGCGCCAGGTCGCCGTGGTCGGCAGCGGCATTATCGGTCTCACCTCGGCCATCACCGCCCAGCGGGCGGGCGCCCAGGTCACCATCTATACCCGCGAGCTGTTGCCGCGCACCCGTTCGGTGCGCGCCAATGGCGCCTGGAC
>CBHTTW010000089.1:0-9061 GCA_966096025.1 uncultured Alphaproteobacteria bacterium
CCGTCATCCCACTATGACGGCATGGTATCAGGTACCAAACATGGCATCGGGGTCAGTCAGTGCCATGGACTGTGCCATAAAAAAGTGGCGCTTGGCGATGCCAAAAGCTGCCTGACCGTGCCAGACCAAGAAAAAAAGCCCGCATTTACGCGGGCTTAGATGTGTTTTGGTGCCTCTAGATGCCAGCCGGTGCCGGACGCTGGGATCACTCCCACTCTATGGTCCCCGGCGGTTTGGACGTGATGTCGTAAACCACCCGATTGATACCGCGCACTTCATTGACGATGCGGGTCGCCGTGCGGGCCAGGAAGCTGTGCTCGAAGGGATAATAATCCGCCGTCATGCCGTCGGTAGAGGTGACGGCGCGCAGGGCGCAGACATGATCATAGGTCCGGCCATCGCCCATCACGCCCACCGTCTTGACCGGCAACAGCACGGCAAAGGCCTGCCAGATCTTGTCGTAAAGCCCCGCCTTGCGGATCTCGTCCAGATAGATGGTGTCGGCCTTGCGCAGGATTTCGAGTTTTTCCTCGGTGATGTCGCCCGGCACGCGAATGGCCAGGCCCGGCCCCGGAAAGGGATGGCGGCCGACAAAGGCGGGCGGCAGGCCCAGTTCGCGGCCCAAAGCGCGCACTTCGTCCTTGAACAGGTCGCGCAGCGGCTCGACCAGCTTGAGCTTCATGAAGTCCGGCAGGCCGCCGACATTGTGATGGCTTTTGATGGTGACCGAGGGCCCGCCGCTGACCGAAACGCTTTCGATCACGTCGGGATAGAGCGTGCCCTGGGCAAGGAATTCCGCGCCGCCAACCTTGTGGCTTTCAGCATCGAACACATCGATGAAGGCGGCGCCGATGATCTTGCGCTTCTGTTCGGGATCGCTGACGCCCTTGAGCCGGGTGAGAAACATCTCGCGCGCATCGGCATGGATCAGCGGGATATTGTAATGGCCGCGGAACAGCGAGACGACTTCCTCGCTCTCGCCCGCGCGCATCAGGCCGGTATCGACAAAGATGCAGGTCAGCTGGTCGCCGATGGCTTCGTGGATCAGCACCGCCGCGACGGAGGAATCCACGCCGCCCGACAGGCCGCAAATCACCTTGCCCTTGCCCACCTGCTTGCGGATTTTCTCCACCATGGCGGCGCGGAAGGCGTGCATGTTCCATTCCGGCTTGATGCCGGCAATGTTCAGCACGAAATTCTTGTAAATCTCCGCCCCGCGCGGGGTGTGCACCACTTCGGGGTGGAACTGGATGCCGTACAGCTTGCGCTTCTCATCGGCGATCACGGCATAGGGCGAATGGTCCGACGTCGCCACCACTTCGAAACCGGGCGGGATGGCGGTGATCTTGTCGCCATGATTCATCCAGACCGGCTCGCGGTCGCCGATGGCGCCCAGACCCGCCAGCAACGGCGACTGTTTGGCGATCACGATATCGGCACGGCCGAATTCGCGGGTATGGCCGCCCTCGACGGCGCCGCCCAATTGATGGGCCATCGCCATTTCGCCATAGCAGATGCCCAAGACCGGAACGCCTGCTTCGAACACACTTTGGGGGGCGCGCGGCGCGCCTTCTTCCATCGCCGAGGCCGGGCCGCCGGACAGGATGATGGCTCGCGGCTTCTTGGCCAGCGCCTCGTCCGCCTTGTTGAAGGGCACGATTTCGCAATAGACCCCGGCCTCGCGCACGCGCCGCGCGATCAGCTGGGTGACCTGGCTGCCGAAATCCAGAACCAGAACGCTCATCGGGCCGCGTTCACCCTGGAGGCGGCGCCATCCAGCATGGACAGCGCCTTGAGCGCACCCGGGTCGATGGGATCGATGCCCAGGGCGGCGTCATAGAAATTGCGGGCAAAATCGGGTTGTCCCGACTGGGCATAGATGTCGCCCAGGGCGACATAGGAACCGGGCCGGGCCGGGTCGGCGACAATGGCCGACTGGGCCAGGCGCAGCGCCAGGTCGATCTCGCCCCGGCCGGTGGCGGCCTGGGCCTGGGTCAGCAAGGATTCCACGGTGATGGGGGCCTCGGGCGCCTTGACGGGCGCAGCCGCCTTGGCGGGGGCTTTGGCCGGAACCTTGGCGGGCGCGGCGTAAACCGGGCTCACTGCCAGGAAAAAGGCTGCAAAAACTGGAATCGGGCGGAAGTTCATGGGCGGGACCATAAGGCATATAGGGGCGGTCGAGCCATGCGCCAAATGAACCTCAGCTCTTGATAAGCGCGGCGCAATAAAAGCCGTCGGTGCCGGTAAGGGCTGGGCTGGCGCGGAAGTCCTGGCCCAGTCCCGGGGGAACGGCCCCCGGCCAGGTTTGGGCCAGATTCAGGGGCGGGAAGCCGGGGTTGCGGGCAGTAAAGGCGGCCATGCGGTCCTGGTTCTCGCAGCCCAGGATGGAACAGGTGGCATAGACCAGCCGCCCGCCCGGGCGCACCAGGGCCGCCGCCTGATCCAGCAGCCGGTCCTGCAGGGCCATCAGCTCCGCCAGCCGCCCCGGCGTCAGCCGCCAGCGCAATTCCGGCTGGCGGCGCCAGGTGCCGGTGCCGCTGCAAGGCGCATCCACGAACACCGCATCGAACACACCGGACGGCTGGCCGTGATCCAGCGGCAAGGTCTTGATGATGGCGGCCCCGGCCCGCGCCGCGCGCTGTTCCAGTTCAAACAGGGCTTCACCGCGCACATCGCAGGCCACTATCTCGCCCCGGTTTTTCATCGCGGCGGCAAAGGCGAGACTCTTGCCGCCGGCGCCCGCCGCCAGGTCCAGTACCCGCATGTCCGGCCGCGCGCCGCAAAATTCGGATGCGATCTGTGCCGCCTCGTCCTGGAATTCGAAGGCGCCGGATTCAAACAGCGCTGATTTTGAAAGATTGGCGGCATCGCCGGTGATGCGGATGCCGTGGGGCGCAAAGGGCGTGGGCGCGCAGGCACTGCCATCGCCGTTGAGGGACGCGATCACCGCATCGCGTTCGCTCTTGAGCGTGTTGACGCGAATGTCGGCCGGGGCGCGCCCGATAAATGCCGCCATCTCTTCCGGCAGCCTGTCGCCGAAGGCGCGGCGCAATTCCTGGTCCAGCCATTGCGGATATTCGCCCTGCACCCAGCGTGGCTCGGGCCGCGGCGTGGCGGCAATGATGGTGCGCTCGTCTTCGGTCAGCGGCGCGGGACCATAGCCGCCGGTGAACAACAAGGCGGGATCTTCGCCGCCTTCGATCAAGGCTGCGATCACCAGCGCGCGCGGTGTGCCATCGCCCATGCGATGGGCGAAATGGGCGCGACGGCGCTGAACCGCGAAGACCTGCTGCGCGATGGCGCGGCGATCCTTGGAACCGGCAAAGCGGCGGCTGCGGAACCAGGCCTTCAAAAAGCGGTCGGTGGGCTGGGAGGTTTGCTCCAGCCCTTCCAAAATCTCGATGGCCATTTGCAGGCGGGCGGCGGGAGTCATTTATGTTGAAATACCAGAGGGTTAGGAGCGAAAAGGCCCCCTCTTTAAGTGTAAAGTCAGACTTCCCTTATAAAGTGTGCGGCGATCCAAAAGCCACTCTTCGATGCCGCGCACCGCCTCCCCCGCTTTGACATTCGCCCTGGCCGCGGCGCTGGCCGGGTTCGCTTTGGCGGCTTTTTCACCCGGGCTGCTGAATGACGGCGACACTTATTGGCATATCCGCGCCGGGGAATGGATGATGGCGCATGGCACGGTGCTGCGCAGCGATATCTTCTCCTACACCGCGGCGGGAAATGCCTGGCACACCCAGGAATGGCTGGCCGAAATCCTGATGGCGCTGAGCTGGCGCGCGGGCTGGCCCGGCGTGCATCTGCTGTTCGCGGCCTGTGCCGGACTGACCGCCGGTGTGGTGGCGCATTTCGTGCGGCGGCGACTGGATTTTACGCCTGCCCTGCTGACCGTGGTCATCGGCCTGGCCTGCATCACCGGCAGCCTGCTGGCGCGGCCGCATATGCTGGCGCTGCCGCTGCTGGCGGTCTGGGTCGCGGGCCTGGTGCGGGCGCGCGAACAGAACAAGGCGCCGTGCTGGTGGCTGGTGGCGGTGATGCCGCTCTGGGCCAATCTGCATGGCAGCTTCGTCTTCGGCTTGGCCTTGGCGGGCGCCTTGGCCATCGAGGCGGTCGTGCAACAAGGCAGGAAAGCCGCGCCGGGCTGGGGCTGGTTCCTGCTGGCCGCCACCGCCGCGAGCATGATCACGCCGTTTGGCTTTCACAGCCTGCTGTTTCCTTTCAAGCTGTCGGCGATGCAGGGGCTTGGCCATATCGGGGAATGGCGGCCCAGCGATTTTTCTCGGCTCACGCCTTTCGCCATGGCCCTGCTGGCGGCTTTTTTCGTGTTGGGCCGCGGCCAAGTGAAAGTGCCGCCGCTGCGGCTGCTGCTGTTGCTGGGACTGACCTGGATGGCTTTGGCGCATGCGCGCCATCAGATGCTGCTGGGGGTGTGCGCGCCGATCCTGCTGGCGGAGGCTTTTGGACTTGTGTGGCCCGCGAAGGGCGAAAAACAACCGGCCCTTTTCGCCGTCCTGGTGGCGGGTGGTTTGGTGGCCTTGATGGCGGCGCGGCTGGCGATTGGAGTGGCGCGCGGCGACGATGCCATATCGCCCGCAACCGCCCTGGCGCATGTGCCGCGCTTTGTCCGCGAAACGCCGGTGTTGAACGATTACAGCTAAGGCGGCTATCTGATCTGGAACGGGGTCAAGCCTTTCATCGACAGCCGCGCCGACCTTTATGGCGATATCTTCCTGCGCGACTATGCCGCCATCATGTCACCCGACAAGGACGCGCTGGCCGCCGCTTTGACCTTTCATCACGCGCGCTGGACGATCTTCCCGGCCGAGGCGCCGGTGGTGAAATTGCTGGACTCGACACCGGGCTGGCGGCGCTTTTACAGCGACAAGCTTGCGGTGGTTCACGTCCACGACTAGCGTTCCGGCAATATCCGGAGCATTTCATGAGCGAAGGCATTTCCTCCCGTATACGGTTGCGCGAGCTCAAGCTCTTGTCGGACCGTTACTACACCCTGCGCGTGGCGAGCTTCGACTATCGGCGAGGCGATGGCCAATGGCAGCACCAGGAACGCGAAAGCTACGACCTGGGCGACGCCGCGATGGTCCTGCCCTTTGACCGCGCCCGCGACAAGGTCCTGCTGATCCAGCAATTCCGCTGGCCGGTGTTTGAATCGGGCTACCGGCAACAGTTGATCGAGGTGATTGCCGGCAAGCTGGACGGCGATACGCCCGAAACCTGCGTCAGGCGCGAAGCGATGGAGGAAGCCGGTGTCACGATCACCAATCCCCGCCTGGTCAGCCATTGTTTCACCAGCCCCGGCGCGGTGAAGGAACGGGCCAGCGCCTTCCTGGCGGATTACGACTCTACCGCACCGCGCGCCAAAGGCGGCGGCCATGAGCATGAGGGCGAAGACATCACCGTTCTGGAAATGTCACTCGACGAAGCGTTGGCGATGGTGAAAGACGGCCAGATCGTGGATATGAAGACCATCCTGCTGCTGCAGGCCGCGAAACTATCGTCTTAGAACGCCGCCCAAGGTCCCACGGACGATGGCGCGGCCGATCGTGCCGCCCATCTGCTTGCCCAATATCTGCTTGCCCAGATTGGCGGCCACCTGTCCCGCCACCCGATTGACCACCGAGCGGGTCACTTCGCGGGTCACCACTTGCGCGGTGGAGAGCCGTTCGCCGCGCGGCCTGCTGGTGCCGAACAATCCGCCCAGCGCGGCGCCGATGCCGCCCAAAAGTCCACCGCCTTGCGCCGGTGCGGCTTGGGCATCAGGGGGCGCGGCAGGCGCCGCTGCCGTTGTGCTCTGCGCGCGGCCCTGCAGCACTTCGTAAGCGGACTCCGCATCCAGCGTCTTGTCATACTTGCCGGCGCAGGGGCTGGAAGAGATCACCGCCTTGCGCTCGTCGGGCGACACCGGCCCCATCCGCGCCGAGGGCGGGCAGATCATGGCGCGATCCACCATGGTGGGCGTGCCATTGCCTTCCAAAAAGGACACCAGCGCTTCGCCCTTGCCCAGCTCCATGATCACCCGGGCAGTGTCCAGTTCCGGATTGGGCCGGAAGGTATCGGCGGCGGTCTTCACCGCCTTCTGGTCGCGCGGCGTGAAAGCGCGCAACGCATGCTGCACCCGGTTGCCCAACTGGGCCAAAACCTTGTCGGGAACGTCCAAGGGATTCTGGGTGACGAAATAGATGCCTACTCCCTTGGAACGGATCAGCCGCACCACCTGCTCGATCTTTTCCAGCAGCGCCTTGGGGGCATCGGTGAATAAAAGATGCGCCTCATCAAAGAAGAACACCAGCTTGGGCTTTTCGGGATCGCCCACTTCCGGCAATTGCTCGAACAATTCCGACAACAGCCAGAGCAGGAAAGTGGCGTAGAGCTTCGGCGTCTGCATCAGCTTGTCGGCCGCCAGCACATTGATATAGCCGCGACCGTCGCGGTCGGTGCGCATGAAATCAGTCAACGCCAGCGCCGGCTCGCTGAAGAATTTGTCGCCGCCCTGATTTTCCAGCACCAGCAGCTGGCGCTGAATGGTGCCGATGGTGGCCTTGGAAACATTGCCATACTGGGTGGTCAGTTCGTCGGCATGTTCGGCGACAAAGCCCAGCATGGCGCGCAGATCCTTGAGGTCCAGCAGCAGCAGCCCCTGCTCGTCCGCCACCCGGAAGGCGATGTTGAGCACACCTTCCTGCACGTCGTTGAGATCCATCAGACGCGACATCAACAGCGGCCCCATCTCGGAAATGGTGGCGCGGATGGGATGACCCTGCTCGCCGAACAGGTCCCAGAACATCACCGGAAAACGGTCGGGCTCGTAAGTCAGGCCCATGCTTTTGGCCCGCGCCAGCAGCGCGTCATTGGCCGCGCCCGCCGCCGCCACGCCGGACAGATCGCCTTTGACGTCGGCGGCGAAAACCGGAACTCCGGCGCGGGAAAAACCTTCCGCCATGACTTGCAGGGTGACGGTCTTGCCGGTGCCGGTGGCGCCCGCCACCAAGCCGTGACGGTTGGAAAGACGCAAAAGCAAAGTGTCGCTGACCTTGCCCTTGCCCACCAGAATATCGTCGGCCATGTCTGGCGCTCCCAATGAGACCCGCGGGGAGTTTGCGGCCATCGCCGTGCCTTGTCCATGGCGGGGAAAATACGGGTTCGCTGGCCGCTCGCCCAAGCTCGCGGCGTTCGTCGCTTAAAATGGTCCACTGGACCATTTTATCCGCCTTCGGCGGACCGCTCCTCACTCGGCCGGGCCCTCTATGGCGATGCCGCGCGCCTGCAGCCGCTCCAAAACGCCATTCTTGCGCAGCAGCGGCCCCATATGGATGACCACGATGGTCTTGCCCGGCTGGTTCAGCGCCGCATCGATGGCGGAAACATATTCGGCGATATTGCGGCTATCGATGTCATTGAATCTCTGCACCGCCGCGATGACGCAATTGCCCAAGCGCCACTCGCTATAATGGGCCTTGACCGTCTTTATGTCGCCCACCGCCCAGGCGCGGGCGGCGGTGTCGGCATGGCCCAGGGCCCAGTTCACATCCTCCAGGGCCTGGGCCAGGCAGACATGCTGCTGTGACGGCGTCAGCTTGAAAACATCGCGCACCGCGTCCATGGCCTCGAACCGGGTCACCGGCGCCATGGGAATGCGCTTGCGGTAGGCGAGATTTTCGATGGTGCGGCGCGGCTCGCGAAAGGAAAGATCGGTCTTGTCCCGCGCGTCCGTTTGCAGCCGCATGGCCGCGCGGATGGGAATGTCGGTGCGGTAATCGTCAATGTCGTCGCCCACCTTGTCGCGTACCGCGATAAAGCGGGCGCGCAGGTCACCCGGCAGCGTGTCTTCCAGATTTTGGCCGCGTGGCAGGCTGAGTTTGCCGCCATGGCGGATCAGGAACCAGGCGATATCGGTCAAAGCGATGTCGGCCTTGGGCGGCATCAGGATGGTGCGCGCGCCATCCAGCAGCTCGGAGACATATTCCTTGTTCCACTCCAGGTCCTTGGGCATGGCGCCGGCCATGCCCAGCACCCAGACTTCGGAATCGCCGCGGGTGAGATGCCACAGCGCCGGGCCCGGCTTTTCACGCACTTCGACGGATTCAATATCGGCCCAATCGGAAACCGTCTGCGCGGCAGCCGAAAGCGGCGCAATCGCAAGCATCAAGATCACAATTATCTTATGCAAGATATGCAATCCGCCTAGCCTCAATCTCACGCGCGAGAGATTTTGTGGCGTGAGCAGGAGCGCCGAGCGACGTGTACTAGAAGTACACGAGCGGTCCATAGCGACAGCGTATGGACGCGACGAACTCACGACGCAAAAGATCCCCGCGTTATTGACCGCCAGGGTGATAGTTGGGAGCCTCACGAGTCACCGTCACATCATGGACATGGCTTTCGCGCAGGCCCGCGCCAGTGATGCGCACGAACTTGGCCTTTTTGTGGAATTCCTCGATGGTGCGGCAGCCGGTGTAACCCATGGCGGCCCGCAAACCGCCGATAATCTGATGCACCACCGTTCCGACCGGGCCTTTATAGGGCACCTGGCCTTCCACACCTTCGGGAACCAGTTTCAGGGCGTCGCGCACTTCGGCCTGGAAATAGCGGTCGGCCGAGCCGCGCGCCATGGCGCCGACACTGCCCATGCCGCGATAACCCTTATAAGAGCGGCCCTGATAGAGGAACACTTCGCCCGGCGACTCCTCGGTGCCCGCCAAGAGTGAGCCCACCATCGCCACATCGGCGCCCGCCGCCAGGGCTTTCGCCAGATCGCCGGAATATTTGATGCCGCCATCGCCGATCACCGGCACACCGGCATCGCGCGCCGCGCTCACCGCGTCCATGATCGCGGTCAATTGCGGCACGCCCACGCCGGCGACAATGCGGGTGGTGCAGATCGAGCCCGGGCCGATGCCCACCTTCACCGCATCGGCGCCGGCTTCCACCAGCGCTCGCGCCGCCGATCCGGTGGCGATGTTGCCGCCGATCACGTCCACCTGCGGATAGTTCTGCTTCACCCAGCGCACGCGGTCGATCACGCCCTTGCTGTGGCCGTGCG
>CBHTTW010000090.1:0-9021 GCA_966096025.1 uncultured Alphaproteobacteria bacterium
CGTCCGCATGCTGATGCTGATGATCCTGTCCACGCCTTTCTCGATCATGGTCGGCTCGCTGATTTCCCAGCCGATCTTGTTGATGGACGGTGTTCTGGGGTTGGCGGGATGGCAATGGCTTTTCATGCTCCAGGCCTTGCCGACCTTTGCGCTGGGGTTGGTTTTCCGTTTCGCGCTCCCCGAAACGCCGGAAAGCGCGCCCTGGCTGCCGCCCGAGGAAAAGGCCTGGCTGACCGGCCAATTGACCGCCGAACGCCAGTCGCGTGAAAGCGTGCGGCGTTTCAGCGTGGCGGACGCGCTGACCAGCCCGCTGATCTGGGCGATCGCGATTGCCGGCACCGGCATCAACATGGCGGCTTACGGCTTGATCCTGTTCCTGCCCTTGATGATCCATGCGATGGGCGTCAGCAGCGCCATGACGCCGCTGGTGAACGCCATTCCCTTTGCCGTCGCGGCGGTGGTGATGGTTTTCTGGAGCATTCATTCCGATCTCAAGATGGAGCGCAACTGGCATGCCGCGATTCCGGCCGCTTGCGCGGGTGTCGCGCTGGTCTCCTGCGCCGTGCTCAAGGACCCGGTCGCGGTGATGGCGGCCCTGACCTTCGGCATCACCGGTGTGTTCTGTTATGTCGCGGTGTTCTGGGCGGTGCCGTCGGCGATGCTGACAGGCCCGGCGGCGGCGGCGGGTTTGGCGTTGGTCAATGCCATAGCCAATATTGGAAGTTTCATCGGGCCGTCGCTGGTGGGCTGGATCAAGGACCAGACCGGCAGTTTTTCGCTGGGGATTATGGTCATGGGCTGCGGCCCCTTGATCGCTTCGGTGGTGGCGGCGAGTTTGCGTTCGGCGCGCAAATTCGAGTAGCCGGCGGCATTTGACGCCCCCGGCGGGCGGTCCTAGCATTGCAAACATGATTTCCGATGCCGACGTCCAGCGCTATCACGAGACCGGCTATCTGGTGGTGCCGGATGTGCTGGATGCCGGCATTCTGGCGCGGATCAGAAAGGCGCTGGACGAGCTGGTCGCCAATGCCGGATCGGTTTCGGAGCATACCGATGTCTACGATCTGGAGCCGGGCCACACGCCGCAAAATCCCAAGGTGCGCCGCATCAAGCTGCCGCACACCCACACGCCGGTGTTCTGGGAACTGGCGAACTATCAGCCGATGGTCGCGATTCTAACGCAACTGCTGGGCCCGTCCGGCGTGCGGCTGCAAAGTTCCAAGATCAATCTGAAAGCGCCGCATTACGGCTCGCCGGTGGAATGGCATCAGGACTGGGCCTTCTATCCCCACACCAATGACGACATGCTGGCGGTGGGCGTGATGCTGGACGATGCCTTTATGGAGAATGGCCCGCTTTTGGTGGTGCCCGGCTCGCACAAGGGACCGACCTGGGATCATCATTCGAACGGCTATTTCTGCGGCGCCATGGATCCCACCCGCAAGGAGGTCGACTTCGAATCCGCGGTGCCGCTGACGGGGCGCGCCGGTTCGATGAGCTTTCATCATGTGCGCATGGTGCATGGCTCGGCCCAAAATGTTTCCGAAAAGCCGCGCCGCCTGCTGCTGTATGAATTCTCCGCCGGCGATTCCTTTCCATTGATGGGCATCAAGGATTGGGATCAATATAACCGCAACCTGGTAGCGGGCACGGTGATCAACACGCCGCGCATTGTGCCCGCGCCTGTGCGCATGCCATTGCCGCCGGCGCCGTTCCAGGGCTCGATCTACGAAAACCAGAGCACGGCACAGAACAAGTATTTCGAGCGGCGGGAACCCGCCAAAGTCTAAAATAACGGCGCGCCGACAAACGCCGGAACATAACAGGTGGGGAGAGTGATGGACGCGAGCGCCCCATCGCCGACCAGATTGCGTCATGTCCTGATTTCCGCCGGCGTCGGTTCGGCGCTGGAATGGTACGACTTCTTCATCTACGGCATGGCGTCGGCCCTGGTGTTCGGGCCGCTTTTCTTTCCCGCCTATGACGCGACCGTGGGCACCTTGGCCTCCTTCGCCACTTTCGCGGTGGGATTTCTGGCGCGGCCGTTCGGCGGACTGTTTTTCGGCCATTTCGGCGACCGCTGGGGGCGCAAGCCCATGCTGGTGGCGACCTTGCTGCTGGTCGGCGGCAGCACGTTCCTGATCGGCCTGCTGCCGACTTACAATCAGGTCGGGATCTGGGCGCCGGTCATGCTGTTGGGGCTAAGGCTGCTGCAAGGATTCGGCGCCGGCGCCGAATATGGCGGCGCGGTGGTGATGGCGGTGGAATTCGCCCCTGACGGCAAGCGCGGCCTTTACAGCGCCATTGCGCCCATGGGGACCCAGGTGGGAAATGCCATGGCGGGATGCGCTTTCCTGGCTGTCGGCGCCATGGCCAAGGACGATATGCTGGCCTGGGGCTGGCGCATTCCCTTCCTGGTTTCGCTGCTGCTCTTGGCGCTTGGTGTTTATATCCGCGCCAAGGTGAGCGAGACGCCGGTATTCGAAGCGGCGCGGAAACGGCATCCGCCGCTGAAATTGCCCGCCTTGGAAGCCGTGCGCCGCAGTCCCCGCAATTTCCTGGTGGTGGTGGGCGCGCGGCTGGCGGAAAACGGCCTGGGCTATATGTTCCCGGTGTTCGGCGTCAGCTACCTGATCGGCACCTTGCATGTGGCGCGTCATGTCGCGGTCACCGGCATGATCATCGGCAGCATTGCGCTGGCTTGCGGCGTGATTTTTTTCGCCTGGCTGTCCGACCGCATCGGACGCCGGCCGGTCTATATATTCGGCGCCCTGTTCTCGGCCGTGATGGCGGTGCCGTTCTTTCTCCTGGCCCAGACCAAGGTGCCGGCGTTGATCGCGCTGGCTTTTGTGATCGAAATGGGCATCGGGACGGCCGCCATGTTCGGGCCGCAGGCGGTTTATTTCGCGGAATTGTTCGGACCCAGGCTGCGCTATTCCGGCTTCGCCTTTGCCCGCGAATTGGGTTCGATCATCGCGGGCGGGCCGGCGCCGTTGATCGCATCCTCGCTGGTGGCCGCCATGGCGGGCGCGCCTTGGGGTGTGTGCGTCTATGTGATCGCAATATCGGCGGTCACCGCTTTTGCGGTGTGGTGCGGGCCGGAAACCTATAAGAACGATATCCGGGCCGATGACGTCCAGGACCGGCAACCCCAGGCCCGGGAACCGGGATTGCTTGCCCCGCGCTGATCCGGCTGGGGTTTAAAAATGGTTACCGGCCGCTAACCCTGTAAAAGGCAAAAAAGCCGGCGGGATGCGGCAGTGCCGGGGTCATTGCAGCCATTTTCGCTAACATTTTTTTGTCGATTTCTTGTCAGTCTGGGGCGCGAAGACAGGCTTTCGGTAATGCAGTCCCCACAGGCAAGTGTTGTGTATCAGATCAAGCGCTTTGTTGCGCTGACCATCCTGTTCGGCCTGCTGAACTATACCGGGACGGCGATCTATTTCACCACCGACGGCATTACCACCGTCAAGCCGTTCAGCGGCATCGCCTTGGCCCTGCTGCTGATCAATGGCCGCGGTTGGCTTTGGCCCGTGCTGATTTCCGGTGCCGTCGGCTCGGCCATTGCGAAGGCCGCCTTCTCCATTGAAGCCGCGATCGTGATAATTCCGCTGATCACCACGGGCGCGCTGTATCTGGTCTATCATCTTTGCCAAAAATGGATCGGCGAAAGGATCGATTTCCGGGCCTGGAAGCAATTGGTGGTTTTTATCGCAATTGCCGCCGGCGTCAGCATCCTGTCCTCGCTTCCTTACGCGCTTGGGGCGCGGCTGTGGAACGGACACCAGGTTCTGGGCAACCTGCAGGCCTGGATTACGCCCACCACCCTGTCCTATGTGATCTTCACGCCCGTGATTGTGCTTTTGGCCACGGCGGAAAAGGGCGCCTTCAGCCGCAATTGGCAGCGCCACGTCGCCGCCCAGTCCTTTCTGGTCCTGACCTTGGTGCTCAACATCGCGCCGGTGGGCGTGCCTTTGATGTTCATGGTGCCCTTGGCGCTGCTGCTGGTGACCATGGCCTGCGAGATCGAAGGCACCGCGCTGGGGCTTGTGGTGATCCAGCTGGTGCTGACGGTCGCCACCGTCTCAGGCCATGCGCCGCGTGTGGTGAATGAATACCCCCTGGGTTACCAGCTGTATTTCATGCAGGGCTTTCTCGCCATCATGATTGCCGTGATGCTGCCGGCCGCGGCCGCCATCACCGAACGCATCACCTTGCGCGGCGGTATGGAGGCTGCGCTTCAGCGTGAGGAAAAAGTCAATCGTGCCTTGCGCGTCAGCGAACAGCGCGCCCTGGAGATGGCCCAACAGGCGCAAGGCGCCAACAAGGCCAAGTCGGAATTCCTCGCCAGCATGAGCCATGAATTGCGCACCCCGTTGAATGCCATTCTCGGTTTCTCGGAAATTCTCAAAGCCCAGCTTTACGGCCCGCTGGGCAACGCCAAATATGTCGAATATGCCGAGGATGTGCACAAGAGCGGCGCGCATCTGCTCGACCTGATCAACGATGTGCTGGATCTTTCCAAGATCGACGCCGGCAAGATGGAGTTGCGCGAAAGCACCTTCTCGATACCGGAGCTGGTCAATGACGCGGTGATGCTGGTGCGCGACAAGGCCAAGGACCATGTCGGGTTGGAGGTCCGGTTGGAAGGGCAGGTCGATGTCAGGGCCGACAAGCGCCTGACCATGCAGATCTTGATCAACCTGCTCAGCAATGCCGTAAAGTTCACGCCCCAAGGCGGCACGATCACGGTGGGAACGCAAAGCCAACCCGGCCAGGGACTGGCGATTTATGTTGCCGATACCGGTATCGGCATGACCCAGGCGCAACTCCAGAAAGCCTTCTCGCCCTATGGCCAGATCGATTCCAAGATTTCGCGGGAACAACACCAGGGCACCGGGCTTGGTCTGCCGATTTCGCAATCCCTGGCCCGCCTGCAGGGCGGCGATTTGCTAGCGCAAAGCACGCCCGAGATCGGCACCCGCATGACCCTGACTTTGCCGGAAGAGCGGGTCGTCAGGCGGAACGCAAAAGTCCTGGCGGCGGCGGTTTAAGCTATTTCACGCGCTCGACCTTGAAGCTGCGCGGATTGTCGTCGGTGCGCAAGTTGAAGGTGCCAAAACTGCCCCTGGTGATCGTGACCGTGTAGCTGGACGGCTTGTTGAACCAGGCCGCTTTGCTGCCGCCCAGGATGTCCGTTTGCCGCCATTCCTGGCCGTTGGCCAAGGCGACGACAAAGGCGCCGTTTTGCTCATAGCGGTAAGAGCTCATGCGCGCGACCGCGAATGGCGGATCGGTACCCAGGGCTCGGGCCCAGAAGCCGGGTTTTTCGGTGGCGCGCGCCGCCGGCTGCGGTTGCGGCGGCGGTGCGGACGCCATTTGTTGTGGCGAGACGGTGCCCGCTGCCGGCACCAGCCGTTGCTGGAATTCCGGGGCGGGTGTCAGCCCCAATTGGGAGCGCATCGGCTGGTTGGCGCCATAGACACAATCCAGCCAAACCCGGTCGTCATGGATCACGCCGCAGCGCTGGATGCCCGACAGCACATCGCTGCGCGCATCCGCCCAGGCCTGGGATGCGGCGGTGCAACCCAGCGCTGTCGCAAAAATGATCCTGCCGATACGCATACCGCGTTCCCCCGAATGTGCTGTGGGCTTGAGTTTGCGGGCGCGGTGGGGGCAAATCAATGGTCAGGATGACCGGGGAAGGCCATGAACAGGGTGAAACATTTGATCGACCGCCGCTTGGCGCTGACGGGTGCGGCCTGCGCGACGGTGCTTGCCGGGCCTGCCTGGGCGCAGGCCAAGGCGCAGACCGCCATTCCCCCCAGCGTGATCACCATGCCGCCGCGGCAATGGGGCAGTGACGCGCCGCCGGATGTTTTTCCCGATCCGGATGTGCTGCCGCTGGATGACAGTTTTAACCGCCTGATTGTGCGCTATTCGCCCATCAAACGCTTGGCGACCGGCTATTTATGGGCCGAGGGTCCCGCCTGGTCGGGCGAGGGGCATTACCTGCTGTTCAGCGACGTGCAGGGCGACACCCAGTATCGCTTTATCTGGGGAACCGACATCGTCATCCCGTTCCGCAAGCCGTCCTTCAACAGCAACGGCAATTGTTTCGATTTCCAGGGCCGCCAGCTTTCCTGTCAGCATTTTTTCCGCAGGGTGGTGCGCTGGGAACTGGACGGCTCGATGAGTGTGCTGGCCGACAAATTCGAGGGCAAAACGCTCAACGCCCCGAACGATATTGCGGCGCATCCCGATGGCAGCATCTGGTTCACCGATCCAGGCGCGGGGGCCGGCCTTGCCGAAGGTCATCCCGACGAGCCGGGCGGCCCGCAAAATCCCGCCGGTCTTTATGATCCCAGGCTGGGCGATTCCGGCGCCGGTTTGGGCACCGCCCTGCGCCGCGAATTGCCCACCAACACCTATCGCCTGGACCCCGGCGGCAGGCTGGATGTGGTGGTGCCTGGCGAGCGCCTGCGGCCCAACGGCATCTGTTTTTCGCCGGACTATAAGCGCGTCTATATCGTCAGCAGCGGCATTCATACCGGCGAGGTGGTGGACGGCAGGATCGTGAACCTGCGCAAGTTCACCGACTGCGTGATTGACGGTATCTATTGCCATACCGACGGCATCCGGGTGGACCGGGCGGGAAATGTCTGGGCCAGTTCCAATACCGTTCTGGGCTATGCCGGTGTCACGGTGTGGAATCCGGATGGCAAGGCGATTGGGCGCATTCGATTGCCGGAAGGCTGCGCCAATGTCTGTTTCGGCGGGCCCAAGCGGGATCATCTTTTCATGACGGCCTCGCAGTCGCTCTATATGCTGAAGGTCAATATTCAAGGCGCCGCGCCGGGTTGAACCGGCGGGTCGACGGCAGGGGGCCGCAATGAAAAAACAAATCGCGACAGGGGTCCTGCTTTGTGCGCTGGCCTGGTCCGGGGCCCAGGCGCAAACCCGTCCCGTCTTCAAGGTCGATCCCTTTTGGCCCAAGCAGATGCCGAACGGCTATGTCTTCGGCGCCAGCGGCGGGGTGGCGGTGGATTCCAAGGATCATGTCTGGATCTATACCCGTCCGACTTCGCAAAGGATGACATTCAGCAATCCTCCCAATGCGACCAGCGGCCAGGCCGCGCCGTCGGTGGTGGAGATCGCACCGGACGGCACCTTCATCCAGGGCTGGGGCGGACGGCTGGCGATGAGCGAGGAAGAGCGCAGCCAGTTCGATTGGCCGGTGCAGGAACACGGCATCGCGGTCGACAATAAAGGCAATGTCTGGGTCTGCGGCAATGGCCGCGACGCCAGAAGGGGCCTGGATGACGATCAGTGCATAAAATTCACCAACAACGGCAAATTCATCATGCAGATCGGCAAGTCCGGCAAAAGCAAGGGCAGCCTGGACACCGAAAATCTCAATCATCCCTCGCAGCCGGTCTATTGGGCGCGCGACAATGAGCTGATCGTCTCGGACGGCTATGTCAATCGCCGCGTCTATGTCGCCGATGCCGATAGCGGAAAGTTCAAGCGCATGTGGGGCGCCTATGGCAACAAGCCCGACGACAGCGCGCCGCGCGACCGCAAATACGATCCGGTGCCGCAGCAATTCAATCTGCTGCACGGCATGACTGTCGCTCGTGACGGCACCATCTATGTCGCCGACCGCAATGCCAATCGGGTGCAGGCCTTCACCTTGCAGGGAAAATTCCTCAAGGAAGCCTGGGTGGCGCCGGGAACGCCGCATCACGATTTCGGCACCTCGTTTGGCGTGGCGTTGTCCGGCGACAAGGACCAGAGATTCCTCTATGTCGCCGACGGCCATAATGTGCGGGTGCGGGTGCTGGACCGGCAAAGCTTGAAGGAGATTTCCACCTTCGGCGGCCCGGGGCCTTATCCCGGCCAGTTCACCAACATTCATGTCATTGCCAGCGATTCCAAGGGCAATGTCTATGTCGGGGACGGCGGCGGGCGTTTCCAGAAATTTGTCTATCAGGGTGTGACGCAGTAGATTTGCGTCAGCCATGATCGCGCGCGCACTGATATTTGGAGCCGGCCTGACCGCACTTTGCGCGGTTTCCGCGATGGCGCAGACCGAACTTGCCACCGGACCTTTCACGGCGGCGCAGAGCGAGGCGGGCCGCAAGGCTTACATGACCAACTGCGCCGCTTGTCACCAGGCGAACCTGTCGGGGAAGGGTGACGCCTTCGCACTGGCGGGCCGTCCATTCATGGCGGGTTGGGCCAACCGCACCAGCCAGGACCTTTACAAGGTCATTCATTCCACCATGCCGACGGGGGCCCCGGGCAGCTTGGAGGATGAAACCTATGCCAACCTCACCGCCTTCATTCTGCATGCCAATGGCGCCAAGCCGGGACCGACGCCTTTTCTGAGAACACCGCCGCTGCGCATCGACCTGATCGCCAATGGCATCGCGCCGGGCGATCTGGATCTCAGCATCTCTACGCCTCAGCCGAGATGAAGACACTGACCTGGCTGTTCTGGGCCGCGGGATTTCTGCTGCTGCTTTTCCTGTTCCTGCGGCTGGATACGGCAGTGGTCTGGGATTCCCTGGGCCGGGCCGGCTGGGCTGGTTTTGCCCTGGTGCTGGCGGCCGGTTTGGCGCTGACCGCCCTGTTGGCGAGCGGATTGTATCCGCTTCTTTCCGGCGAGGCTTCCATGAAGCTGGCCTTCGCCGCCCGGCAGGTGCGCGACTCCGCGGGCGATATCCTGCCCTTCACCCAGATCGGCGGCATGGCGCTGGGCATGCGGGTGCTGGTGCTGGGCGGCGTCGCTCCGCCGCGCGCCATCGCCGCGGGGGTGGTGGATGTGACCACGGAAATGATCGCGCAGGGACTTTTCATTTTCATCGGCATTGCGCTCGCCGCGCCGGCAATTGCCGCGGACCCCAAGCTGGGGCCCTATCTGGGCTGGCTGGAAGGTTTTGCCTTGTTGTTTGCCGTGGCGCTGATCGGCTTTGCGCTTGTGCAGCTGGGCGGCAGTCATCTGGCGGAAAAGTGGCT
>CBHTTW010000091.1:0-8767 GCA_966096025.1 uncultured Alphaproteobacteria bacterium
GGCCACGGCCCGAAAGCGATGGGTTGGTCATGAAATAGGTATGCGCGGAGAAAGCATCGCCGTCCTCGGAATGAGAATCACGGACATAGCGTCCGTCCGGCTCCATATACCAGCTTTGCGCCTGGTCTTTCAGCTGCGCCACCATGATCTGGTCAAGGACTTGTTGATGGACCGTGGGGTTTTCGACCGGAACCAGCGTTTCCACGCGGCGGTCCAGGTTGCGCGGCATCCAGTCGGCCGAGGAGATATAGACCTTGGCGTCCTTGTGCGGCAGTTCATGGCCGTTGCCGAAACAGATGATGCGGCCATGTTCCAGGAAGCGCCCGACAATGGACTTGACCCTGATATTGTCCGACAGGCCCGGCACGCCGGGCCTCAGGCAACAAATGCCGCGCACGATCAACTCGATCTTCACACCGGCCTGGCTGGCGCGATAGAGACCATCGATCATGCCCGGATCCACCAGGCTGTTCAGCTTCACCCAGATACAGGCGGGCTTGCCGGCGCGGGCATTCATGATCTCATGCTGGATGTCCTCGATCAGCCGACCGCGCAGGGTCAAAGGCGACATGGCGAGTTTTTCCAAGGATGTGGGCTCGGCATAACCGGTGATGAAATTGAACAGCTGCGCCGCGTCGCGTCCCAGCGCCGGGCTGGCGCTGAACAGCGACAGGTCGGTGTAAATCTTGGCGGTGTTGGGGTGATAATTGCCGGTGCCGAAATGGCAGTAGGTCGCCAGATGGCCGCCCTCGCGGCGCACCACCAGGCTGATCTTGGCGTGGGTCTTGAGCGCGATGAAGCCATAGACCACCTGCACGCCGGCGCGTTCCAGGTCCCGGGCCCATTTGATGTTGGCGGCTTCGTCGAAACGCGCCTTGAGTTCGACCAGGGCGGTGACCGACTTGCCCGCTTCCGCCGCCTCGATCAGCGCCCCCACGATGGGACTGTCGGATGAGGTGCGGTACAGCGTCTGCTTGATCGCCACCACATCGGGATCGGCCGCGGCCTGGCGGATGAATTGCACCACCGTGTCGAAGCTTTCGAAGGGATGATGGACGATCAGGTCCTTTTCCCGGATGGCGGCAAAGCAGTCGCCATTGTGATCGCGGATGCGCTCGGGGAAACGGGCGATATAGGGCTTGAACACCAGGTCGGGCCGTTCGGGCAGGATCAGCTTGGACAGTTCCGACAAGCCCATCAGATTTTCCACGATCACGATCTCGGAATCGTCCAGATCGAGATGCTCGGCGATGAAATGGCGCAGCGTCTCGGGCATCGAGGCGCTGCATTTCATATGGATGACGCTGCCGCGGCGGCGGCGCTTGAGCAGGGTCTCGAACAACAGGACCAGGTCTTCGGCTTCTTCCTCGACTTCCACATCGCTGTCGCGGAGCAGCCGGAACATGCCCCAGCCGGTGACGCCATGGCCGGGGAACAGCCGGTCGAAATAAAGCGCGATGACATGCTCCAGCGGAATGAAGCGCACGCTTTTTGCGGCGGTATCGGGAAGCCGGATGAAGCGCTTGAGCTGCGGCGGCACCGGAATCAAGGCGGAAAGATTCTTGCCGTCGCGCTTGTTGGTCAGCTGGACGGCAATGGTGAAGCCCAGATTGGGAATGAAGGGAAAGGGATGCGCCGGATCGATCGCCAAGGGCGTGAGGACCGGGAAAATCTGTTCGGCAAACTGGCTATTGAGATAGCCCAGGTCGCTGGCGGCGAGCTCCTCGCCGGTGACCACGCTGATGCCTTCCGCCCGCAGCACCGCGTGCAATTCGCCCCAGATGCGCTGCTGGTCGGTGATCAGGGCGCGGGCGGTTTCATCCACCCTGGCGAGCTGCTCGGCCGGGGTCAGGCCGTCGGCGCTGGCGGTGGTGACACCGGCGCGCACCATGCCCATCAGGCCGGCCACCCGCACCATGTAGAACTCGTCCAGGTTGGAAGCGGAAATGGACAGAAAGCGCACCCGCTCGAACAAGGGATGGCGGCGGTTCTGCGCCTCCTCGATCACCCGGCGATTGAAGGCCAGCCAGCTCAGCTCCCGGTTGACGAAACGCTGCGGCGAGGCCGGGTCGAAAGACAGGTTGGCGCCCTGATGCGCCAGGGCGACGACGTCCCCGGTCGGGACCGGCGGCGCGTCCTCGTTGGCCACGGCGAGGTGCGGATTGGGGCTGGGGGTCGTCATGACTCAGCCTAGCCAGAATTCGGTGAATTTGTAATGACAGACGGCTGTCACAATGCCCGATCGCCCAATAACTCATTGATAAGGCTGGTATTAATCGGGCGCTTGGCGGCCAAGGCGGCGGCATCGGCGCGGGCGATGAAATCCCGTATCGCCTCGGGAGAGCGTTCCAGGCTGCGGATCATATGCGCCACAACGCTTTCCGGCACTTGCAGCTGGCGGTCGGCGAACAGCTTCACCGCCAGCCCCATCAGCAGGGCGTCGTCCGGCGCCCAAAGCGGAAAAGCCAAAAGGGCGCGCACCCGCGAGACCAGGTCCGGCAAGGACAGATGAAAACTCTGCGGCCATTGCGCCGGCGGCAGCTGGGCGGTCAAAAGCAACGGCGCGCCGCGCTCCAGCAAGGCGAAGAGCGGGGCCTCGGCGACACCGGCAGCGACATTCTCCACCACCAGCGGACCATCGGGAATGCCGCCCTGGAGCTCAGACGCTTCCAGGATGCGCGCCCCGGACAGCTGCGCCCACACGGCGGCAAGATGGGATTTGCCGCTGGCCCGCGGGCCGTAAAGCGCCGCCGCCGGCGCCGTCCAACCCGGATAGGAATCCAGAAAGGCGACCGCGCGTTCGTTGGCCGGCGCGACAATGAAATCGCCGCGGCCCAGCGCGCTTCGCGTCTCCAATGGAAGGACCAGTTGCGTCACGCGGTGCGGCTTCCCGAAAACAGGCCGCGCAGAAAAATGCCGGCATAGGCGGCGGCCGACAGGATCACGAAAAGACCGCAGCCCCAGGCCGCGGCTTCCACCAGCCGGGGCGCCTGCAGGTCAAACGACAACAGCAGCAGCAAGACGAAAATATACAGGATCTGCACCAGGGTGGAGAGCTTGCCGATCAACAGGGGCGATGTGGGCGCGGGCAGCGACAATTGCCGGATCAAAAGCCAGCCCAGCACGATCGCCAGGTCGCGCGCCACCACCAGCACCAACAGCCAGAATGGCGTCGCGCCGACATGGTAGAGCGCGGTGAAGCAAAACAGCATCAGCAGCTTGTCGGCGATGGGGTCCAGCCAGGCGCCGAAGGCAGACGTCACGCCCCAGCGCCGCGCGATAAAACCGTCCAGCCAATCGCTGGCGCCCGCCGCCGCGAAGATAAAAAGCGCGGCGATGTCGTGGCCTTCCAGGATCAGCCAGGCCGCGAAAGGCGCCGCCAGCAGCCTCAGCGCCGACAGCAGATTCGGCAGATGCCGGATCACTGCGTCTTAGCGAGCATCCACTGCCCGCCGCGGTTGGTCAGCGACAATCCCGCCCCCGCCAAGGCCTCGCGCGTCTGGTCTATTCCGCCCAGATAATTCAGGTTGATGCGGGCGTAATTCATGTCCATCGCCGTCACGGTGAATCCGGTGACATTGCTCACCGAACCCAAGGTCGACTGGATTTCCCCCCATTGTTCCAGGCTGGCGATGCGCACATCGGCGGTGAGGCGCCCGCGCTGGCTGAAATCGATGGCGCTGCGCGTCTTCCACATTTCCTCAATGGTGCGGACCGCCGCTTGCGCCGCCGCCGGATAGGTCGCGCTCGCATTCTGCAACAGGGGAACATCGGCGCTGACCTTGGACGGCTGCTCGCCCAGCCCCAGGCGGCGGATATTCACCGTCAGTTTGCCATTGGCGCTCACCACCTGCGCCAGGCCGACTTCGGTGACCCGGTTCTTCGCCGCCACCGCCGAGACATCGTTCCAGGTCGCGGCATCGAAATTGAGCGACGCCAGAGCCGCATCGTCTTCGGCCGCCAGCAAGGTGAAGGGCACGGCGCTTTCCTTGAAGGCCGGCGCCGTCAGCGCCTGGGCCCAGGCGCCGTGGCTGACAGTGGGCGACATGGGAATCAGCAGAATGCGTTTGGCTTGGGCCTGCGAGAAGGCGATTTGCGCCGCCCGCAAGGTGCGCGCCACGCTGGCCGGATTGAACAGATAGGTGACGTCGGCGACATAGCGCGTGGTCGAGCGGCGCTCATTGGCGATATTGTAGCCGCGGCCAAGCCGCACCAGCTCTGTCGCGTCCAAGGCGGGTTGCCTGGGCCAGTCCACCTGGCGGGTGAGACGGCGGTAAAGCGTCTGCCACGCCTTGGCGCGCCCCTGGGCGATGGCCGCGTTCAGCGCTTCGGTGCTGGAGGCGCCGGTGGCGTCCACATGCACGCCGGAGACCGTATAGAGGCTGTTGTCCTGAGCCGCGGCCGGACCAGCAAGGATGAGCGCGACGGCGAGAAAAAAGGCGGTGCGGAGGATCATGAACGGCCTGTTGCGGAACGGCTGCGACTATACAGACCGAGTTTGACGCAAGGAAGGCACCTAACACCCTATCAAAACAGGCGAAATCCTGTGCGTGAGGCCTTTGGCCAGCTTGCGCCTGCCGTCCGGGCTATTTAAACGACGGGCATGTCATCCGACGGGACCGGCCTAACTTATAAAGACGCGGGCGTGGATATCGACGCCGGCGAGGCGTTGGTGGAGCGCATCGGTCCCGCTGCCAAGGCGACGCGGCGGCGCGGCGCCGATGCCGATTTGGGCGGTTTCGGCGGTCTGTTCGACCTCAAGGCGGCGGGTTTCAAGGACCCCATCCTGGTGGCGGGCACCGATGGGGTCGGCACCAAGCTCAAACTGGCGATCGACACAAGGCGTTTTGACGGCATCGGCCAGGACCTGGTGGCGATGTGCGTCAACGACATTGTGGTGCAGGGCGCCGAGCCGCTTTTCTTCCTGGACTATTACGCCACCGGCAAGCTGGAGGTGGACTCCGCCGCGGTGGTGGTGGAAGGCATCGCGCGCGCCTGCAAGGAATCGGGCTGCGCCTTGATCGGCGGCGAGACCGCCGAGATGCCCGGCCTTTACGCCAAGGGCGATTTCGATTTGGCCGGTTTCGCGGTCGGCGCGGTGGAGCGCGACGCCATCCTGCCCAAGACCGGGACCATGAAAGCGGGCGATGTGCTGATCGGCGTGGCCTCGTCAGGGGTGCATTCCAACGGCTATTCCCTGGTGCGCAAGGTGGTGGAGAAAAGCGGGCTGTCTTTGGAAAGCCCCTCGCCCTTCGCGCCGGGCAAGTCATTGGGCGAAGCCTTGCTGACGCCGACCCGGCTTTATGTGCGCGCCGCGCTGGACGCCATGCAAACCGGCGGGGTGAAGGGCCTGGCCCATATCACCGGCGGCGGCATCACCGACAATCTGCCGCGCTGTTTGCCGGACGGTCTGGATGCGGACGTCGATCTGGATGCGATTGCCGTGCTGCCGGTGTTCCAGTGGCTGGCGAAACAGGCCGGCATCGCCGAACGCGAAATGCTGCGCACCTTCAACTGCGGCATCGGCATGGTGGCGGTGGCGGACGAGAAAAATGCGGGCGCCGTGATCGATGCCTTCCGGCAAGCCGGCGATCACGCCACCCGGATCGGCAAGCTCATCGCAGGCGATGGAGAAGCCAAGGTCGTTTATCGCGGAGCCTTGAAGCTTTGAAGCGCGTTGCGGTGCTGATTTCCGGGCGCGGCAGCAATCTGCAAAGCCTGATCGACGCGGCGGGCGACAGTTACCGCATCATCCTGGTTGTTTCCAATGTCGAAGGCGCGGGCGGATTGGAAAAGGCGCGAGCCGCCGGCATCGCCACCACGGTCATTCCGCACACCGGCCCCCTTGGCGAAAAAAAGGCACGCGAGGCGTTCGACACGGAAATCGACGCGGCGTTGCGCGCGGCTGGTGCCGAACTGGTGGTGCTGGCCGGTTTCATGCGCATTCTGTCAGACGGCTTTGTGCGCGGTTGGGAAGGCAGGCTGATCAACATCCACCCTTCTTTGCTGCCCGCCTATAAAGGCACCAAGGTCCATGAGCGGGTAATCGAAGCCAAGGAAGCCTTGAGCGGCGCCAGTGTGCATTTTGTGGTGCCGGAACTGGATGCCGGTCCGGTGATCGCCCAGGCCAAGGTGCAGGTAGCACCCTCCGACACGCCGCAAACCCTCGCCGACCGCATCTTGGCGGTGGAGCACAAGCTTTATCCCGAAGCGCTCAAACTGCTGGCGTCGGACGAGGTGAAACTCGAAAATGGGCTGGCGGTCTTCCGCTAATATTTCCCACCCTGCAGCCAGCCGACAAAAGGCGGCTTGCCGCTGCAGGAAAAAGCCAACGCATAACCGCCCACCTGGAAAAAATCGCAATAGGCCGGCCCCTTGGGCGGCAGCGGCAGGGTCTTGTACATGGTGAGGATGTAGCGGTTGTACAGGCCGCTGGGCAGGTTCTCGCGATAGGTGAAAGCCCCGCCCGCCAGGCTGAAAAGGCAGGGTATCCAGATCGCGGCCGCCATGATCCAGATCAGCCTGTTGATCACCCTGCGATCTCTTCGGAAATTTCCCACAAGCGCAGGGCGTCTTCGTCATTGCGCGCTTCCGCGGTGGGGGTGGTGGGCTTGCATTCATAAAAATATTCGCCGCTTACCCCTTCCACCTGAGGCGAGGACGCCAGATAAATGATGGTCTGGGCGCCCTCTTCCGGCGAAATCGCCCCAATTGGCTTGGCCACTTTCAGCACCGTGCGCATGATGCCGCCGCTATCGTCGCCGAAACGGGTGGCGACAAAACCGGGATGCAGGGCATTGGCGGTGATGCCGCTGCCGTTCAGGCGCCGTGACAATTCGCGGTTGAACAGGATGTTACAGAGCTTGGATTTGGAATAGACCGGAAAGCCCACATAATTGCGCCGGTTCTGCAGATCGTCGAAATCCAGCCTGGCGCCGCGATGGGCGTTGGATGCCACCGTCACGATGCGGGCGCCGGGTTTGAGCCTGTCACACAGCAGCTTGGTGATCACAAAATAGGCCATGTGATTGAGGGCGAAGGTCATCTCCAGCCCGTCTTCGGTTTCCTGCCGCCGGTTGAACAAGGCCCCGGCATTGTTGATCAGCACATCGATTTGCGGTTCGCGCGCCAGCTCGGCGCCCACCCGCTTCATTTCCGACAGACGCGAGAGATCGGCCATATGCACGGCATGGCCGGCTTCGGGGTTGGCCTTGCGCAGCGCCGCCATGGTGTCCTGGGCGCGCGCCGCATCGCGGGCGGTGAAGACAATGCGGGCGCCCTGCTCCGCCAACCTTATGGCGGCGACTTCGCCGATGCCGGACGTGGCGCCGGTGACGATGACGGTCTTATTCTGCATTGACATGAAAAAGGCTCCCGCAACGCGGGAGCCTTATATCATTTCCAAGTCAAGAACTCGACGCTTACGGAACGATATCCAGATCCCGGAAGAAGAACTTGATCTCATTGGCGGCGGTTTCCGGCGCATCCGAGCCGTGCACCGAATTGGCCTCGATGGATTCGGCGAATTCCTTGCGGATGGTGCCGGGGGCGGCATTGGCGGGATTGGTCGCGCCCATCACTTCGCGGTTCTTGGCGATGGCGCTTTCGCCTTCCAGCACCTGCACCACCACCGGACCGGAAATCATGAATTTGACCAGATCCTTGAAAAAGGGACGCTCGCGATGGACGCCGTAAAAGGCCTCGGCATCGGCCTGGGACAGCTTGATGCGGCGGCTGGCGACCACGCGCAGGCCGGCATCCTCGAACTTGGCGATGATCTTGCCGGTGAGGTTCCGGCGCGTCGCGTCCGGCTTGATGATCGAAAGGGTGCGCTCGACGGCCATGAAGGTCTCCAAAGGGGGAAAATCGCGCGCCTTATGCAATGGGCTTGAGGAAAGGGCAAGGACCGTTATAAGGCCCGGCAAATGCTGGTGATTGACAATATTACGGTCCGGATCGCGGGGCGGGAAATCCTCTCCGGCGCCACCGCCAATGTCCCCGCGGGCCGCCGCGTCGGCCTGGTGGGGCGCAACGGCGCGGGCAAATCGACCCTTTTCAAGGTGATCCTGGGCCAGCTGCACCAGGATGGCGGGGATATCAGCGTGCCGTCCGCCTGGCGGGTGGGCGCGGTGGCGCAGGAAGCACCCGGCACCGACACCAGCCTGCTGGACACGGTGCTGGAAGCCGATCCCGAACGCCTGGCGCTTCTGACGGAAGCCGAACACGAAACCGACGGACATCGGCTGGGAGATATTTACCATCGCCTTGAGGCGATCGACGCCTATACCGCCCCGGCGCGCGCCGCCGAAATTTTGGCCGGCCTGGGTTTTTCGGCGGAAGATCAGCTGCGTCCCTGCCGCGAATTTTCCGGCGGCTGGCGCATGCGCGTGGCGCTGGCGGCGATCCTGTTCTCGGCGCCCGACCTTTTGCTGCTGGACGAACCCACCAACTATCTCGACCTGGAAGGCGTGCTGTGGCTGGAGAATTTCATCCAGAAATATCGCGGCACCATCCTGATCGTCAGCCATGACCGCGACCTGCTCAACACCGGCTGCGAGTTCATCCTGCATTTGGAACGCGGCAAGCTGAAGCTTTATACCGGCGGCTACGACACCTTCATGGAAACCCGCGCCGCCAACCGCGCCAATGACATGGCCTTCGCCAAGAAGCAGGAAGCGGCGCGCGCCCACATGCAGAAGTTCGTCGACCGCTTCAAGGCGTCCGCCACCAAGGCGCGCCAGGCGCAAAGCCGCGTCAAGATGCTGGC
>CBHTTW010000092.1:0-8757 GCA_966096025.1 uncultured Alphaproteobacteria bacterium
TGTTGTTGCCGCCGCCATTGCCGCCGCCACCGCCCCCATGGCCACCGCCATGACCGCCGAAATTGAAGACATTGGTCTTTTCGATACGAACCGACCGGTCGATATCGATGGTCTTGGACGCATCGATATATTTGGAATTGTCGATATTCTTGGTGATATTGATGGTCTTGGAGGCGTCGATATTCTTGGTGATGGTGATCGGTTTGTTGATGGTAATGGGCTTGTAGACGTTGATGGTCTTGGAGTTGTCGATGTTGTTGTTGACCGTCACCGGCTTGTAGACATCGATCCGCTTGGACGCGTCGATATTCTTGGTGAAATTGTTGGTGACGTCGGTTCTCGGGCCGCCGTCATAGCCGCCGCCCTGCACATTCAGCGGACGCCCGGAGCGCAGAAACGAACGCGATCCGCCGGCCGAAAACCCGCCTGTGCTTTCGGCGGCCGGCGGCGAAGCGTCGCCCGACCCCATCACATTCAGTGGACGGCCGCCAAAAGCGGCGCGGGCGCCCTCGCCGATACGCGGGCCGTCGAAAGTGCGGCGCATCTGAAAGTCCCGGTTGCCGGTGTTCAGCCCGGGGGCGGGCCTAAAGGCGCTGACATTGCCCACACCGGGCATGGCCATGGGCCGCATGGCGATACTGCCCACGCCAGGCACGCCGTCGCAGCGCAAGTTTGAAACAGGGCGGCTCAAAGAAGCGGGCGTTCCCCATGTGCCAGATTGGCGCAAACCGGCGGCATTCGCCGCCAGCGGTTCGAGCACCAGGGTGGCCGAGACCAGCGCCGAGGTGAGAAACATCAAGGATTTAACAGACATGGCAATACATCCTTCGCCCTCCGGAACCCGGATGGCTGCAAGAGACGCTTCATGATCCATGCCAGCGGCGGCCCCTTGTCCCGAAACGGCACGCCCCGTAAGGACGCCGGAACTTTGCCCGGACCGCTCGATCCGGCGGAACCCGCCATCGGTGCGGTAGCGCGCACCCCATGCCTCCGCGAAAAGAGAAATTCCCGGCTTTCGCAACTTCGTCCGGGACGTGGCGTTAACCCTCAGCACAATTGAAGGAGAGACGCATGACGACCAGCAGCGGTCACACCACCGCCATACTCGCATCCAAAGTCAAAGGCACCGCGGTCTATAACGGCAATGGCGACAAAATCGGCACCGTTGAAGATATCGTGCTGGACAAGCAGTCCAACCAGATCTTGTTCGCCGCCCTCGGCTTTGGCGGCATTCTGGGCATCGGCGAGAAATACTATCCGGTTCCCTGGTCGCTTCTCGACTATGACGAGAACAAGGGCGGCTATGTCGTGCCGCTGTCCGAGGACCGGCTCAAAGCCGCGCCGGCCTATGACCTCAAGGATTTGACCAAGCATGACGGCAGCCTGGGATCGATCCGCGAGACGTCATACAACTATTATGAAGTCACGCCCGACTGGCATTAATCCAACGCCAGAATCCAACGCAGACCGCAGCCGGCCATGCCGGTTGCGGTCCACGCGCGCTAGCCGCCAAATTCGACTAGATAACCGGCGATATTCTCATCCGCGATGCCGGTGCCCAGGCTGGTGCTGAACTGCGGTATGCCGTAGGAAAAAATCGTGACGCAGCAGACTTTGGCCACATCCCAGTTGCCGCCATGCTGGAACGCCGTCGCCATCCAGACGGCGTAATATTCGCCTTGCGCCGCGCCCTGGTCGCCGCCGCTCCAGAACAGCTTGCCCTTGCCGCCATCCGCCGCGCCCGATGGTCCGGTGACCCAGCGCCATTCACCGGGCGCCGTCTGCCGCCCGCCCAGATAGGTGACATCCGGATAACCCGCCGAAAAAACGCGATCCAGGATCAGCTGATATTCGGCGGCGCTTTCGATGGTGGCGAGATAGCCGGGATGCCCGTTCCAGGACAGCTTTGCCGCGGTGTCGCGCGCGCCTTGCCAACTGGCATCGTGCGCGGCAACGAATTGATAGGCATGATCCTGGGCCACCGGAATGACCGGTGTGGTTTCCATCGCGGGTGTCACCAGGAAACTCCATGCCAGCCAGCTGGTGGCCGCGGCAGTGCCAAGGATCGCAAGACCGATCGCAATCATACGGTACATGCGTGCCGCCCCCCGTTCCGGGCGCGGACCCTAGAGTGATTTGCCTTGGCCCTCAATCATCTGATCGGGCATCTGTTAAGCGCCCGGCTTGGCCAGGCGCCGCCGGATCGCCTGAAGCTCCCGCCGCCGCTCGGGACTGGTGGGGGGATATTGCATGCCCAGTTTCTCCAGCGTTTCCACCAGGATCTGCGATACGATCAGGCGTGCATTTTCCTTATCGTCGGCGGGAACGACATACCAGGGCGACTGCCCCGTGCTGGTGGCGGCCAGCGCCTCCTGATAGGCGTGCATGTAATCCTTCCAGAATTTGCGCTCCTCCACGTCCCCGGCGCTGAATTTCCAGTTTTTGTCCGCTTCATCGATGCGGGCCAGGAACCGTTTGCGCTGTTCTTCCTTCGACAAATGCAGGAAAAACTTGACGATGCGCGTGCCGTTGGCGTGCAAGTGCCGCTCCATCCCGGTGATCGAGCGGAAACGCTGCTCCCAGATATGCTTGCCGGATTGGGGCAAATTTTCTCCCTGCAGGATCTCGGGATGAACCCGGACGATCAAAACTTCCTCATAATAGGACCGGTTGAAGATGCCGATCTTGCCGCGTTCGGGCAGATCGCGCGTGGTGCGCCACAAAAAATCATGCGCCAGCTCGGCCGGACTGGGATGCTTGAAGCTGAAAACCTGGCAGCCTTGGGGGTTGACGCCCGACATGACATGGCGAATGACGCCGTCCTTGCCGGCGGCATCCATGGCCTGAAAAATAACCAGCACCGCATGCTGGTTGGAGGCATAGAGCAATTGCTGCAGCTCATCCAATTGCCGGACATGCCCCTCCAGCATCTTGCGATAGTCATCCTTGGATTTGTAGGCGGGCCTGATCTTGGTCGGCCACTTGTCGAGACGAAGCTTTTTGCCTTCCGGCACGCGAAAATCATCGGGATCGATTTTCATCCGTCCTCCTCTGATCAAAAAAGACCGGTCGGTTCCGAAACCACCGGCTTGCCGCGCCGGGTGTTTTTGGCGCGTTCTTCCTTGTTCATCGTCCAACCGGGACCTTCGACCGTTCTCAGGCAGGCTTTCACCTCTTCGAGGCCGGCAGGCATTTCTCCCAGCCAGACCGGCAAGTCCTGTCGTGCCAGAAAGGCCGGCATGCGATCCGTCGGCAGGCCGCGGATCAGCCGGTTGGCGGGCACTGTCGCCAGCACGCAGGCAAAAATGGGTTCCGGACTGCCGGGAACCTCGAAGCGCCGCCAGATAACGGCCGCCGCCAGAACGCCTTGCGGTTCGATGACATGCTGAACCACCGGTCCGTCCAGGTCCGGCGCCTCATTGAAATTCTTCATCCAAACGATGCCGCGCTGACCATCCCGAAAGGCCTGGGCAAAGGCCTTTACCGTATCGATGGTTTCGGCCCGCGCATGAATCGGTTGCGGCCGCCGCCAGTCCTTGGGATCGGGAAAACCCCAGCGCATCGGCACCATCCGGCGCTCGCCCGTTACAATGTCCAACAAAACCACCGGAAGCGGGTTCATCACACGGTAGGCAAGCGTGCGGTCCGCTTCATCGTCCGCCTGCGGCGTGGTCCAAATATAGTCCAGGATCTCGCTCCAGGACGCTTTTGCCGTGAATTTGCCGCACATGGTTTAAACCCGCTTAGCCGGACGCTATCATAAGCAAGAGGCAATCATGATATCGCGGCGGCGCTTTTCCACCACTCTTCTGGCCGGCATGGCCATGCCGACTGCCGCCTCCGGCCAGGCGGTGGACGCTATTCGGCGTGCCGTCCGCGGGCTGGAACAGCTGCATTCCTTGCAGGTTCAACTGGGTGATTCCGTGGTCGTGGCCCAGGCGCCGCGCGGCGCCGGGCTTGATCGCGCCGCCAACATCAAATCCTGCTCCAAAAGCATTGTGGCCCTGCTCCTTGGCACGGCGATCGCACGCGGTGAAATCAAGCGTATCGCCGCACCGCTCAGCGAGGTGGCGCCGCGCCTGATCCCGGCCAGGGCCACCCAAGGCGTGGCGGCGATCACGATGGAAGATCTCGCCACCCTGCGCGCCGGGCTGGAAAGCACCTCGGGCGGAAATTACGGCGGCTGGGTGCAGTCGGGCAATTGGGTGGCCCATGCGCTGCGCCGTCCAATGATCGATACACCCGGCGGGCGCATGATCTATTCCACCGGCTCCAGCCATGTGCTGGGGGCGGCCATTGCCACCGCTGCCGGCAAAAGCCTTTTGGACCTGGCACGCGAGCGGCTGGGTGCGCCGTTGGGAATCGAGATTCCCGCCTGGGGCCGCGACCCGCAGGGCTTTTATTTCGGCGGCAATGAGATGACCCTCACGCCGCGCGCCATGCTGCGGCTGGCGGTGATGCTGCGCGACAAGGGGCGGTTTGGGGCTACGCAGGTGATCGCGCCCGGATGGATCGACGCGTCCTTGACCCGCCGCACCGTGTCGCCCTTTTCCGGCCTTGGCTATGGCTATGGCTGGTTCTTGAGCGAGAGCGGCTTTGCCATTGCCCGCGGCTATGGCGGCCAGATCATTGCGGCGCATCCGGCGCGCAAGCTGGCGGTGGCGATCACATCCGATCCGGGCCAGCCTGCGCGGTCAGAAGGCTATTTTGGGGACTTGATGGCGCTGCTGGATGGGCCGGTGCTGGCGCTGGGGTGAGGGTTCAACTTTTACAAGCGCCAATCAGGCCAGGCTGGATTGCGCCTCACTCCCTGCAAATCGCCTATTTCTTCCCGGGGAAGGAAACGCCCTTGGTGGTGAAGCGGCGCCCGCCGCCGCGAACGGGTTTGCCGCTGCCTGATTTTCCGGTTTCCGGCGGCTGGTGGGCCGGCACCAGCTGATCGGGGCGCGGGCCGATCAGATCGGCGCGCCCCATCTGTTTCAGCGCCTGGCGCAGCAGCGGCCAATTGTCGGCATCGTGGTAGCGCAGGAACGCCTTGTGAAGGCGGCGCTGTGTCAACCCCTTGACCGCGGTCACCGTGTCGCTCGCCCCGCGCCGCACGCCGCGCAGCGGATTGACGCCGCTGTGATACATGGCCGTGGCGGTCGCCATCGGCGACGGCAGGAAGGTCTGCACCTGATCGGCGCGATAGCGGTTCTTCTTGAGCCACAGCGCCAGGTTCATCATGTCTTCGTCGGTGGTGCCCGGATGCGCCGCGATGAAATAGGGGATCAGATAATATTTCTTGCCCGCCTGTTTGGCGGCGGCATCGAACATCTCCTTGAAACGGTCATAGGCGCCGATCCCCGGCTTCATCATCTTGTCCAGTGGGCCGCGCTCGGTGTGCTCCGGCGCGATCTTCAGATAGCCGCCGACATGATGGGTCACCAGCTCCTTGACATATTCGGGGCTTTTCACCGCCAGGTCGTAGCGCACGCCGGAGGCGACCATTACCTTCTTGATGCCCTTGGTCTCGCGCACCTTGCGATAGAGCCGGATCAGATCGTCATGCGAAGTGTTCAGGTTCGGGCAGATGTCGGGGAAGACGCAGGACGGCCGGCGGCAGGCCGCCTCGATCTTGGGATCCTTGCACGCCATCCGGTACATGTTGGCGGTCGGCCCGCCGATATCCGAGATCACGCCGGTAAAACCCGGCGTCTTGTCGCGGATTTTCTCGATCTCGCGTAGGATCGAGCCTTCCGAACGGTTCTGGATGATACGGCCCTCATGCTCGGTGATCGAACAGAAAGTGCAGCCGCCGAAACAGCCGCGCATGATGGTGACCGAGAATTTGATCATGTCCCAGGCGGGAATCTTGGCGTCGCCATAGGAAGGATGCGGCGCGCGCGCATAAGGCAGATCGTAAACCGCATCCATTTCGTCGCTGGTCAGCGGGATGGGCGGCGGATTGAGCCACAGGTCGCGGTCGCCATGGCGCTGGACCAGGGGGCGCGCATTGCCGGGATTGCTCTCCCGGTGCAACACACGCGAGGCGCGGGCATAGGCTTCGCGATCCTCTTCGGCCTGTTCATAGGCCGGCAGCCGGATCACCACATCGCCGGGACGGCGGGCGGCACCCTCATCGCTGGACTCCAGATCGTCGGCGCGCAGTTCGGTGTAATGCTCCGGCACGCGGCGGAACAGGGCAACGCCCCGGATGGAATCCAGCTCGCGCGGCGCTTCGCCGGCGGCCAGCCGGTTCGCCACCTCGACCACGGCGCGCTCGGCATTGCCATAGAGCAGCAGATCGGCCTTGGCATCGGCCAGGATCGAGCGGCGCACCTTTTCGGACCAATAATCGAAATGGGCGATCCGGCGCAGCGAGGCTTCGATGCCGCCCAGCACGATGGGCACATCCTTGAACGCCTCGCGGCAGCGCTGGGCGTAAACGATGGTGCAGCGATCGGGGCGACGGCCGCCCTCCCCGCCCGGTGTGTAGGCGTCGTCATGGCGCAGCCGGCGGTCCGCCGTGTAGCGGTTGACCATGGAGTCCATATTGCCGCCGGTGACACCAAAGAACAGTTTTGGCTTACCCAGCGCCTTGAACGGCTCCGCCGATTGCCAGTCGGGCTGCGAAATGATGCCGACCTTGAAGCCCTGGGCTTCCAGCAGCCTGCCGATGATCGCCATGCCGAAGCTGGGGTGATCGACATAGGCATCGCCTGTCACCAGCACGATATCGCATGCATCCCAGCCCAGCGCCGTCATCTCGGCCCGGCTCATGGGCAGAAACGGCGCCGCCTTGCCGGGGCGAGTCATCAAGATTTGGGCGGCAGCGGTGCTCATAGCGCAGACGCTTAGAACTCCGGCAGGGTAAATTCAACCAAGGCCCCTTGCCTGCCGCCCCTTGCATGCCATAAGAGTGTCCGCTAAATACTGAACCATATGGTTCAGTATAATCAAACCCGCTTCGATGCCGCTTTCGCCGCGCTTTCGGACACAACCAGGCGCGGCGTGCTGGAACAGCTTGGCCGCTGCGACGCTTCGATCACCGAGCTGGCCGAGAAGTTCCACATGACCCTTACCGGCATGAAAAAGCATGTCGGTGTGCTGGAGCAGGCCGGGCTGGTGACCACCCAGAAAGTCGGGCGGGTGCGCACCTGCAAGCTGGGGCTGCGCCGCCTGGAGGAAGAAGCGGCATGGATCGAGCGGTATCGCCAGCTCTGGGCCGCGCGCTTCGACGAACTGGACAAGGTCGTCGAGGAATTGAAACAGAAGGAAAAAGCCGATGGACGGAAGAAAAAAGAGTGATCCCGCCGGGAAGAGCCGCACAACGGTGGAGCGCAGCTCCGATCGCGAGACCCGGGTCACGCGAACCGTTCACGCGCCCGCGCGCCTGGTGTTCGAGGCTTTCACGCGCCCCGAGCTCTTCAGGCAATGGTGGATTCCGAAGTCGATGGGCATGACCCTGATCTCCTGCGAGATGGATGTTCGCATCGGCGGCGGCTATCGGTTGGAGATCAATCACCCCGCAGCGCCCGATCCCATGGCGTTCTTCGGCAAATATGTCGAAGTCACACCCTACTCCCGCCTTGTCTGGAGCAATGACGAAAACGGGGACGCCGGATCGGTGACCACGGTGACCTTCGAGGAACGGGATGGGGAAACGTTGGTCACCGTGCGCGAGCTCTATGCGTCGAAGGAAGCGCTCGAGGCTGCCGGCGGGGCGGCGGATGCGATGCCCGAGCAGTTTGAGCAACTTGACGCGCTTCTCGGCACGGCTGGGCCTTAAAGCGGCTACCGCGCGGCCCTGCGGCGCACAGGCTTGGCGCGGGTTGCGGCCGGTTTGCGCTTGGGCGCCGCCTTGGTCGGATCGCCCAAGCTCTGGTTGAGCGCGTGCGCTGCCCGGATCAGCCGTGTGGCCTTGGCGGGACTGATGGACGGCCCCCCTCCTCGATCTGGATGGTGGCCATTTCAAATTTTCCGCTGGGCTTTAGTGCCGCTTCCATCTCAACCAGGCGCTTGCCGCGCCAGAATCCGAACAGCACCCGCGCCTCCTCGGCGCGGATCACGGCAACCGGACCATTCGCGAGATAGACGATATTTCCCCATTTGATGACTTCATCCAGCGGGCCTGCGCGCAGTATCGCCGCGCGCAATTTTTCGACACAGGTACGTTGCCAGCCTCTCAGGCTCGAAACATAGGCATCAGGATTGGCGGCGGGCGAGATTTTGCGCATGACCATCCGATCCTATCCCATCCTTGTCCCGGCTAACCGGCCGGATGAAGACCGGGCGCTTCATGACCCGTGCGCGCCACATATTCGGTGTAGCCGCCAGCATATTGATGAACGCCGTCAGGCGCCAGTTCGAGCACGCGATTGGAAAGCGCGGCGAGAAAGTGGCGATCATGCGAAACGAACAGCATGGTGCCTTCGAATTCCGCCAGCGCCGCCACCAGCATCTCCTTGGTCGCCATGTCCAGATGGTTGGTGGGTTCGTCCAGAACCAGGAAGTTCGGCGGATCGAACAGCATCTTGGCCATCACCAGGCGCGCTTTTTCGCCGCCCGACAAGACACGGCAGCTTTTCTCGATATCGTCGCCGGAAAAACCGAAGCAGCCGGCCAAGGTGCGCAAAGGCGCCTGCCCGGCCTGTGGGAAAGACTTGTCCAGCGACTCGAAAATCGTGTCGTCGCCGTCCAGCAGGTCCATGGAGTGCTGGGCGAAATAGCCGATGCGGACATTGCTGCCGACCACCACCTTGCCCTGGTCCGGCT